>NZ_JBHWHH010000085.1:0-30430 GCF_042732555.1 Nocardia sp. NPDC059764 | reverse complement strand
GCCGGGCTTGGGGGGGGGCGGCCCGGGGCGTGGGGGGGGGGGGCTGGGCCGCGTCGCGCGTGCGGGGGGTGGCGGACCCGCCTGGGGGGGCCGGGGGGGGCCGGGGGGGGGGGGGGTGCGATCGGCGGCGGCCGGATCGGCCTCGCGCGAGCGGCGGCGGGTCTCACCGGACTGCCGGTTCGCGCCCACCCGCGGCGGTCCGGCGGCGACCCGGCCGGCGGCGCGGCGGGACGAACGGGTGGACTCGGTCTCGGTGGGTTCGGTCACGCCCGCGTCCGTGGTGTCGTCGCCGGGTCGGAAGCGGCGTCTGGCGGGATCCTTGGAGTCGGCGGGCCGGGTGCGCTGGGCGCGGGCGCCGCCGGGTCGGGTGGCGCGACCCCGGAGCGTGCGGGCCTCACCGTCGACGCCGTCCTTGCTCTCCTTGCGGTGCATGGCGATCCGGACCGCGCCGACGATCAGTACCAGCGTGGTGGCCAGCGCCATCGTCGGGAACCGGTTCACCAGCGGGATGGCCAGATTCAGCAGGATCTCGCGCAGCTTGAAGCTGCGGGCGGAGCCCAGCAGGAGCTGATACGACACCGGCACCGCGATGAACAGCAGCAGCGGCGGCAGCACCAGCGCGGTGAACAGTCCCCGGAAGCGGACCGCGAGCACGGCCAGTAGACAGCCGATCACGTACAGGCTGGCGAACGTGCCGGTGAGCTCGTCGCCGCCCATCGAATCGATCAGGAACCCGACGAACGTGCACGTCACGGCGATCAGGACCGCGATCGGGGCCGAGACGCCGGGAACCGACGGCAGGATCGAACGGTGCGACGGGGGCACCTCGGTTCGCTCGCGTTGGGTAACTGCCACGTCAAGCACACTAAGGCATGTCGGTGTTTCACGAGGCAGGCGACATCAGGCAGGTATTCCGAATCGCATGAACCAGGAGTTAGCTGTGGCGCGTGCGCCCTGGGACCGAGCGGTTGCTCAGGCCTCACCCGCCTCGTCGCCCCGGAACCGATATTCGCCTCCGGCGAAGCCGACCGCGCGGGGCCAGCTGTCGATACTGTGGACCTCCGGCGGGGCGGCGTCCGCGACACCGAGATCGTGCATCTTGCGGGCCGTCACCAGCACCCGCGACTCCATCGACGCGACCGTGTGGTTATAGGCGTCGACCGCCTTGCCCAGCTGGGATCCCAGCCGGTCCAGGTGGCGGCCGGTGGTGCCGAGCCGGGTGTAGAGCTCGCGGCCCAGCTGCTGGATCAGGGCCATGTCCGCCGACATCGCCTCCTGCCGCCAGCCCAGCGCCACCGTGCGCAGCAGCGCCATGAGCGTGGTGGGCGTCGCCAGGACCACATTGCGACCGAAGGCGTACTCGAGCAATCCGGAATCGGCGGTGAGCGCCGCGTCCAGGAACGGATCGCCGGGCACGAACAGCACCACGAAATCAGGGGAGGGGTCGAAAGCCGCCCAGTACTCCTTGGCCGCCAGCTGATCGACGTGATTGCGCAGGTGCCGCGCGTGCAGGGCCAGATGATTGGCGCGTTCGCGCGGGTCCTCGGTCCCCGCGGCGTCGAGGAACGCGGTGCACGGCACCTTGGCGTCCACCACGATCTGACGGCCGCCGGACAGGCGCACCACCAGGTCCGGTCGCACCACCGTGTCGCCGCGGCGGGTCACCTGGGTGTCGAAATCGCAGTGCCGGGCCATCCCGGCCAGCTCCACCACCCGTTCCAGCTGGATCTCGCCCCAGCGGCCGCGCACCTGGGGTGCGCGCAGGGCGGCTACCAACTGACCGGTCTGCGTGGACAACTGGTGCGACATCCGCTGCATGCCCGCGACCTGTTCGCGCAGGCCCGAATACGCGTTGATGCGATTGTGCTCGACTTCCCGGATATGCTGGTCCAGACTGCCGACCGCGTCGCGCAGCGGTTCCACCAGCGCGCCGATCGCATGCGACTGCCGCCGCGCCGCGTCCTCGCTGGCCGCCCCGAGCGATTGCCGCAACAACCGCTCGTTGTCCCGCATGGCCGCCAGTCTCGCCTCGGCCATCGCACCCCGCTGTCCCGCCCGCGCGGCATGCCCCAGCCAGCCCAGGGCCAGCCCCGAAACGAACACCAACAGCAGCGCGAACAGCATCGGTGCGGTCATGGCCTGTGATAGTGCCGTACGGCACCGACAATCCGGTGAAGCTCCCCCGCCTCCCCGTGTCTTCAGCGGGCGGCTGAGAGCCGTCGACCGCCATGTACCCGTGCCGGCGGCTGGGTGCCGAACCATCTCCGGGCGTGCCCGGTGAGTTACCCCGACCATTGCGAAATCAGTTGTCCCGTTGGCCAACGCCTGATCGCCCGCGCATACATCGGCGTGTTTCAGTCGACTCGCCAGGGTGTAGCCCAACCTGTCGGAGCGATCGCCTAGCGTTCTCCGACATGCGGATCCTGCACACCTCCGACTGGCATATCGGGCGCACCTTTCATGGCGTCGATCTGCTGACCGATCAGGAGTGCTCGCTGCTGGCCATCGCGGAATTGGTGCGGGCCGAGGTGGTCGACGTGGTCGTGCTGCCGGGGGACGTGTACGACCGTTCCATTCCCAGCGCGGATGCGATCGCGGTGTGCAATCGGGGATTCGAGGCAATTCGGGCGGCGGGGGCGACGATTATCGCGACCTCCGGAAATCATGACTCGCCGACTCGGCTGGGTGCGCTCGGGAGTTTCGCGGCGGCGGGCGGATTGCATTTGCGCTGCCGGATCGCGGACGTGGCGCGGCCGATCGTGCTTTCCGACGAGTTCGGTGAAATTGCCTTTTACGGCATTCCGTACTTGGAGCCGGAGATCACCCGGGTGGAATTGGGTGTACCGCAGGCGCGTTCACACGCCGAGATTCTGGACGCGGCCATGGGGCGGGTCCGCGCGGATCTGGCGGGGCGGACCGGGGCCCGTTCGGTGGTGCTGGCGCACGCGTTCGTGGTGGGCGGTGAGGCGACTGGTTCGGAGCGGTCCATCTCCGTGGGCGGGGTGGAGACGGTGTCGCTGTCGGCGTTCGACGGGATCGACTACACGGCCCTGGGGCACCTGCACTCGCCGCAGACGCTGTCGGAGTCGGTCCGGTATTCGGGATCGCCGCTGCCGTATTCGTTCGGTGAGCGCTCGCACCGCAAGGCCGTGTGGATCGTGGATCTCGACGCCTCCGGGCTCGCGGAGGTGCGGCGCCACGATCTCCCGGTGGTGCGCGGCCTGTCCCAGCTCACGGGACCGCTGGAATCCCTCCTGGAATCGCCGGAGCACGCCGAAGCCGAAACCCACTATGTGTCGGCCACCCTCACCGACACCGCGCGCCCCGTGGACGCCCTGCGCCGACTGCGCGACCGCTTCCCGCACGCCGTCCACGTGGAATGGCAACGCCCGGACGGCAACCCGGAACTCCGCTACCGCGAACGCGTCCACGGCCGCCGCGACACCGAGATCGCCCAGAGCTTCCTCTCCGACGTCCGGGGCGTCCCGACCGCGGGCGAGATGACCTGGCTCGAACGCGCCCTCTCCGCCGCCACCCGCGAAAAGGACGGCCCCCGCCGCGTTTCCGCGCCGGATGAGCGCACGGTGTTGCCCGCCGCGGCGGCCTCACCCGCGGCGGCGGCTCCCGTTGAGAGGGCATCCGTGCCGGCCGGGGCGGTTTCCGCGCAGACGGCCGCGATGCCGGCCGAGGTGAGTGCCGTTCAGGATGCTGTTGCGTCGGCGGAGTCGGATGCTGCCCGGCCGGGGGCGGCCGAGGCGGAGCGGGTGGTCAGCGCGGCCGGGTTCGACGGGTCGGTGCGCGGGGCGGACGCGGCGGAGGCGGATGCGGCGCTCGGGTTGTTCGATGTGGAGGAATTCGGTCTCGGGACGGATGAATCCGGCGAGTCCGCGGACGGGATGACCGCGTGAACGTTGGGGTACGGGGCATTTCGGCGTGTCCCGCCGGTGCGGGCGCGCGATCGGTTGTCGAATGGGTCGAGGCGTTGCGGGAAGGGGTCACGGCATGCGGCTGCATCGGCTGGAGTTGACGGCGTTCGGGCCGTTCGCCGAGACGGCCGTGGTGGATTTCGACGAGCTGGGCGCGGATGGGCTGTTCCTGCTGCACGGGCAGACCGGGGCCGGGAAGACCACGGTGCTCGACGCCATCGCCTTCGCGCTGTACGGGAAGGTGCCCGGCGCGCGCGAGGAGGGCAAGCGCCTGCACTCCGATCACGCCGACGAGCAGACCCCGCCCCGGGTGCTGCTCGAGGCCACCGTCGGCGGCCGGACCCTGCGCCTGATCCGCTCCCCGGAGTTCCAGCGCCCCAGCAAGCGCGCCAAATCCGGTTGGGTGAAGGAGAACTCGGTCGCCACCCTGGAATGGCTGGACGGCCGTGGCCAGAACCTCTCGCGCATCCCCGACATCGGCGACGAGGTGCTGCGCCTGCTCGGCATGAGCGCCGACCAGTTCTTCCAGGTCGTCCTGCTGCCCCAGGGCGATTTCGCCCGCTTCCTGCGCGCCGACAACGAGGAACGCGAGAAGCTCCTCGAAAAGCTCTTCGACACCGAACGTTTCGGCACCGCCGAACAGTGGCTCATCGACAAGCGCCGCGCGAGCACCGCCGAACTCGACACCCGCAAGCACGGCATCGATGCCCTGATCGCCCGTGTCGGCACCGCCGCCGGCCTGCCCGCCACCGATTCCGCCACCATCCTCGAATCGGTCGCCTGGTCGCAGTCCCTGCTGGCCGCCGCCCGTACCACGCTGACCGCCACCTCCGTGGACCTCCAACAGCGCCAACAGGATTCGTCGAGGGTCCGCGCCGCCGCCGAGGCCGAGCGCCGCCGCCACGACCTGTTCCGCCGTCGCGCCGCGGCCCAGGCGCAGCTCGCCGACTTCACGGCGACCGCCACCCAGCGCACGGCCCGCCAGTCCGAGCTCGACCGCGCTCGTCGCGCCGAACCGGTCGCCGCCGCCCTCGCCGAGGCCCGCACCGCCGCCGTCGCCCTGCGCCGCCGCACCGACGACGCCACCCGTGCCGCCGAACAACTCGCCGATCGCCTCCTCGACCCCGCGACCGCCGAACTCCCCGGAACCACCTGGGCCGCAGCCGACCTGGCCGCCACCGAGCTCGCGGGCACCGACCTCGCCACCGACCTGACCGACCTCCCCGCGCCCGTAATCCAGCCGGACTCCACGGATGCCGGTGACGAGCCTCCGCACCTTCGCGCGAACCGCCTTGGCATGGAGATCGATACGGGTTCGGCGCGCACCGGCGGGCTGGATGACCTGCCCCGGGCGGGCTCCGGCGGCGGGCTCGAGGCGGCGGTGCAGCGGTGGAGTGCGCAGGTGGGGGCGCTGGATGAGGTGCGGGCCGATGCCGAGTCGGCGAATCAGCTGACTCGGGAATTGTCGGGGCTGCGGACCGAGCAGAAGGACCTGGCGGCTCGGGCGGCGAAGCTGATCGCGCGGCTGGGGGAGTTGCCGGAAGCTGTTGCGGGAGTCGAGGTTCGGTTGCGCGGGTCCGCCGATGCGGCGGCCGCACTGGCCGGGCTGGAGGCCGAGTGCCTGCGGTTGCGGACGTCGGCGGAGGCCGCGGTCGAGCTGGAGCGGAAGCGGGGGGAGCTGGCTCGGGCGGGGACCACCTTCGAACAGGCGAAGACCGCGCACGCGGAGGCGTGGAAGCGGACGCAGGCGCTGCGGGAGCAGCGAATGGCGGGGATGGCCGCGGAACTGGCGGAGGCGCTGGTCGACGGGGAGCCGTGCGCGGTGTGCGGGTCCGATGCGCACCCGAATCCGGCCCGGCCCGCCGAGCACGCGGTGTCCAAGGCGGACGAGGACGCGGCGCTGGCCGCCGAACGGGCGGCGGAGGCCGCTCGGGAGCGCGCGGGTCAGCTGGTGGCGGAGCTGGAGCGGGCCGTCGAGGTGCTGGTCGAGCGGCGTGGCGACGTCGACAAGGCGGAACTGGCCGCGGCGCTGGACGATTCGACGCGGCAGTTCACCGCTGCCAAGCGAGCGGCGGGGCTGGTGGACGGGCTCACCGCCGAGCTGAACACGCTGCGTGCCGATCAGACCCGGCTCCAGAACGAGGCGCGTGAGTGCGAGAGCCGGGTGAGCGCGACGACCGAGCGGATCGTGGCCGCCGATCGCCGGCTGGCCGAACTCACCGAGCGGCTGCGCGCCGCCGCCGGAGCCGACGGCACGGTCGAGCGGCGGCGGGCGCGGCTGGCGGCCCTGGTCGAAGAGGCCGGTGTGGTCCGCGTGGCCCGCGTCGAAGCCGTCACCGCCCGCGAGCAGGTGGTCGCGGCCGCCGTGCGGGTCGAAAAGCTATCGTACGAAGCGGGTTTGGTGGAATCCGCGCCCCCGGTGATGGGGGAGTCCGGCCCGGATTACGCCGTGCTGGGCGAGTATGCCCGCGCGGTCGACGCCGCCTCACGCACGACCGCGCAGCAGTCGGAGATCGAGGACGAGCTCGTGGCCGCGGACCGTGCCCGCGCCCACGCCGAGGCCGTCCTCGCCGAACCGGAAATCCGTGCCGCCGGGGATACGGAGCCGGGCGATCCTAGTGAGCTGGAAAACGCTGTGGCCCAGTCGGAATCGGAACTGAACCGGGCGGTGGCCGCGCATGCCGAAGCGGAGCGGCGGGTCGAGCAACTGACGGCCCTCTGCACGCAATTGCAGACCGACGTCGAACACATCGCCCCGTTGCAACGCGCTCACGACGAACTGGCCCGCCTGTCCGAGGTGGTCGCGGGCCGCGGCGAGAACAACCGCCGCATGTCCCTGCGCTCCTACGTCCTGGCCGCCCGCCTGGAAGAGGTGGCCCTGGCCGGATCGGTCCGCCTGCGCCGAATGTCCGGTGGCCGCTACGAATTCGTCCACACCGACGCCGCCGGCCCCCGCGGCCGTCGCGGCGGCCTGGGCCTCGACATCCGCGACGACTACACCGGCGCGGTCCGCCCCGCCAAAACCCTCTCTGGCGGCGAGACCTTCATGGCCTCGCTATCCCTGGCCCTCGGCCTGGCCGACGTCGTCTCCGCCGAATCGGGCGGCCTGGTCATGGACACCCTCTTCATCGACGAGGGTTTCGGCAGCCTCGACGCCGACACCCTCGACTCGGTCATGGGCGTCCTCGACGAGCTCCGCTCCGGTGGCCGCGTGGTCGGCGTGGTCAGCCACGTCGACGAAATGCGCCAGCGCATCCCCAGCCGCCTCCACGTCATTCGCGGCCGCACCGGCTCCCGTCTGGAAACCTCCGTCGGCGTCTGAGCGGCGCGTCCGCGGTCGCGCCGAGGACGGGACCGGTCACCAGGGGCTGCGGCCTTGTCGGCGGCCGGACGCGCTCGAACCCCGGACTCGCGGTGTCGGTCAGCTGCGGGCGAAGCGGACTTCGGCCCGGGCTCGGGCCTTGGCGGCTTCGACCTCGCGGTCCTTGGGCGGGGCGTTGGTGGTCAGCCCGTCGAGGAGGCGAGTGGTGGCGGCGGTGATCTCCTCGACGGCGAGGTCGAAGGCGGCCTGGTTGGCCTGGGAGGGTTTGGCGGTTCCGCTGATCTTGCGGACGTATTGCAGGGCGGCCGCGTGCACCTCGTCCGGGGTGGCCGGCGGCTCGAAGTTGTGCAGGGTGTGGATGTTGCGGCACATGGTCGCGAGCGTACGCCGGGGCGCCGACACCTCCGGTCAGAGCAATGCCGCTGGTCGGGCGGTCAGGCGGATTCGTGGTCGAGCAGCCAGCGTTTCACGGGCAGCCCGTAGCGGAAGCCGCCGAGGCTGCCGTCGGTGCGGATGACCCGGTGGCAGGGGACGAACAGGGCGGCCGCGTTGCGGGCGCAGGCATTGGCGGCGGCGCGGGTGGCGGCGGGGCGGCCGGAGATGACCGCGAAGTCGGTGTAGGTGACCGGCTCGCCCGCGGGCACCTTGCGCAGGATTTCCCAGGCGTGGGTGAGGAACGGCCCGGAGACCTGCCGGACGGGAATGGTGTCGATGGCGGACAGATCACCGGCGTGATAGTCGGCGACGGCCCGCGAGACCGGCCCGAGCGAATCGCGGGCCCGCAGTTCGGCGGGCCGGATGCTGGGGTGGATGAGCACACGCAGTTCCTCCGCCGAGGCGGTCCAGCCCGAGGCCAGGACCACCCCGTCGGCGTCCACCACGGCCGTGAACGGCCCGGCCGCGGTGGTAGTAGTGGCGTAATCCGCTGATACGTGCGTGTTTTCGGAGCTCATGAGGAATGTCCTCCGGGTGGGAGTCGTCGGCGTGCTCACTGGGCGGCGCGCCGACCGAGCGGTTCGATTTTCGCGGAGGCCCGTGGCTCGGGATTGGCCAGGGCGTGCTTCCACAGGTGCATGGTCAGGTAGGAGCGCCACGGCGACCAGCGGGCCGTCGCGGTGAGATCCACGCCGAGCAGCGCGGCCCCGCGCCGCACCACCAGGTCGGACGGCAGCAGCACGTCGGGGTCGGCGAGCAGGCGCATCGTCACGTAGTCGGCGGTCCACGGCCCGACGCCGTCGAGGGCGAGCAGGTCGCGGCGGAGTTCGGCGGCGGTGCGGCCGGAGTGCAGCACGAGGTCCCCGGAGGCGAGGGCCTTGGCCGCGCCGACGATGGCCTCGATCCGCCGCCCCGGACCGGTGAGCACCTCGGAGCCGCGTTCAGCGATGGCCTCGGCGGTGGGGAACAGGTGCGGGATGGCCCCGTCGACGGGCTCGCCGAGCTGCTGCACCAGTCGCGCGGTGTGGGTATTGGCGGCCGCCACCGAGATCTGCTGCCCGATCATGGTGCGCAGCAACAGCTCCGGACCGTCCAGGCAGCCGGGCACCCGGATGCCCGCGGGCAGTACGGTGCCGTTCGCCCGACCATCGCCGTTCGAACGCGGCACGACACCGTTCCCAGGCGGCACGGCGCCGTTCGCGCCCGCGGCACCGTTCGAGCGCTGCGCGGTCGGATCCGCCCCTGGTGCCTCGCCGGGTAGGTCCACACGCAACGGCATCCCCGCCATGCCCGCCGTCAACGCCTCATCGATACCGACGGGATCGGCGTCGAGGTCGAGGAAGTGCCGGATGCGCGCGACGGTCGGCGCGAGATCCCGCATGTCCTGCAACGACAGCGCCGCCCGCACATGCCCCGGCTGAATCGACAGCCGAATGGTGGTGTGACCGTGCGGTGTTCGCAGGCTGCGCGTGTACACCCCGTTCTCGTACAGCTCCAGCCCGGGCACGGCGTGCGCCGCCAGGAACCATTCCAGCCACGACCGGTCCAGCGGTTCCCGGTAGGGCAGTCGCAGGGTGAGCAGCCCGTTGGTGGCGGGCAGGGTGTCGCCGTTGCGGCGCCGCGATTCCTCGCGCAGCGCGGTGGGACTGACCGCGAAGACCTCGCGCACGGTGTCGTTGAACTGCCGGATGCTGGCGAATCCGGCCGCGAACGCGATATCGGACATGGGCAGCCGGGTGGTCTGGATCAGCAGTCGCGCGGTGTGGGCGCGGTGGGCGCGCGCCAAAGCCAGTGGGCCAGCGCCGAGTTCGCCGGTGAGCACCCGGGTGAGCTGGCGTTGCGAGTAGCCGAGGGCGTTGGCGAGGGCGGGGACGCCGCCGCGTTCGATGACGCCGTCGCCGATCAGCCGCATGGCCCGGGAGGCCAGGTCGGCGCGGGTGTTCCACAGCGGTGACCCGGGCGCGGCGTCGGGCAGGCAGCGGCGGCAGGCCCGGAATCCGCCCTGCTGGGCGGCGGCCGCGGTCGGCAGGAAGGTGACGTTGGCCCGTTTGGGGGTGATGGCTGGACAGGAAGGGCGGCAATAGATTCCGGTGGTGCGTACCGCGGTCACGAAGTGTCCGTCGAACCGGGAGTCCCGGGTGGCCACGGCGCGGTAGCAACGCTCGAAGTCCAAGTCGTTCGCACTCACGCATACCACCATGGCAGTCCGAGCCCGCCCGCGCTAGCGGGAATCAGCCATCGCTCCCTCGCCTCTCCGGATATTCAGCGGGCGGCTGAGAGCCGCTGACCGCCGGGCACCCGTGCCAGCGGTTCGGGAACGAGTCGATTTTGGGCGTACCCGGGGAGTTACCCCGAGCGTTGCGAGATCAGTCGCCGCGTTGGCATACGGATCAACAGCAGCGATTGCTGGGATTCTTGTCCGCGGCGGCGTGCCGGTCGCGCCAGTAGTCCCGTTCGCTGGGAATCGCGCAGCCGGGGTGGTGCAGGCGCTGATGCTGCACGTAGCGGGCGTAATCGTTGCCGCCGAGAATCGAGTTGAACCACCAGGCAACGGCTTTCAGGGCCCGGATGAGGGCGAGCCCCGCCCGCCGCAGTGGACCTGCGGTGGACGGGGCGTCGGGGGCGGTCATCGGCGCGTCAATGCCGCGCGCCGGGTGCGACGACCTTGCCCTCGGCGATCAGGGCGTCCCATTCCTGCTGGACCTCCCGTTCCGCCTTGCTGGCGATGAACCCCTTGGGGCCGAACAGCTTCGACGGCACTTCCTCGGTCTCGGTGGTCGAGCTGCCGCCCGCCCGGATGGCCTTCACGCAGACCCAGATGCCGACCAGCGCCACGATCAGCACCATCACCGCGAACACGATCGACAGCGTGCCCTGGATGAAGGTATTGCGGATGATCTTGTCCATATTGCTGATCTGCGTGTTCAGTGCGTCGACATCCTTGATGCCCTTCGGCAGCTGACCGGTGTCGCGGGCCGCGATGTAGGCGTTCTGCTTGTCGATGGTGTTGTAGTGCAGCGTCCAGTAGCCGATCTTCGGGTCACCGGAGAAGATCTTCTGGAACGAGGCCGTCATGGTGACGATCAGGTCCCAGACCAGCGGAACCGCCGGGATCCAGGCCCATTTCAGCAGGCCCTTCTTCACCACGATCACCAGCACGACGGTCAGCGCGATGGCCGCGAGCAGCTGGTTGGAGATGCCGAACAGCGGGTACAGCGTGTTGATGCCGCCCAGCGGGTCGGTGACGCCCATCAGCAGCACCGAACCCCACGCGGCCACCACCAGTCCGGAGCAGATGAACACGCCCGGCCACCACGACGGGTCGCGGAACTTCTTGGCGACGCCGCCCAGGTTGCCCAGCGAGTCCGAGAGCATGAACCGCGCGACACGGGTGCCCGCGTCGATGGTGGTGAGGATGAACAGCGCCTCGAACATGATGGCGAAGTGGTACCAGAACGCCTTGAGGCTGTTGCCGCCGATGAACTTGTGCATGATCTCGGTCATGCCGATGGCGAGGGTGGGCGCGCCACCGGTGCGGGAATAGACGCGGGACTCGCCCGTGCCCGCCGCCACGTCGTTCAGGTACTGCGCGTCGATCGGGTTGCCGCTGAGGCCGAGCTTGTTGACGCTGTCGGCGGCCGCCTGCGCGGAGGTCATATTGGGGGTGTTGATCGCGAAGTACAGGTGCTGGTCCAGGATCGACGCCGCGATGATGGCCATGACCGCGACGAACGACTCCATGAGCATGCCGCCGTAGCCGATCATCCGCGCCTGCGACTGCTTCTCCAGCAGTTTGGGCGTGGTGCCCGAGGACACCAGCGAGTGGAAGCCCGACAGCGCGCCGCACGCGATGGTGATGAACAGGAACGGGAACAGGCTGCCCGCGAAGGACGGTCCGTTGGAGTTGCTCGCGAACTGGGAGACCGCGGGGGCCTTCAGTACCGGCATGGTGGCGAGCACGCCGAGGGCGAGCAGGCCGATGGTGCCGATCTTCATGAAGGTCGACAGGTAGTCGCGCGGGGCGAGCAGCATCCACACCGGCAGCACCGACGCGACGAAGCCGTAGATGATCAGCATCCAGGAGATGGTGGTGCCCGACAGCGTGAACAGGTCACGGCCCCAACCGGATCCGGCGACCCAGTTGCCGGAGATGATGGCCAGCATCAGCGCCGCGAAACCGATGATCGACACCTCACCGACCTTGCCGGGCCGCAGGTAGCGCAGGTACAAGCCCATGAACAGCGCGATCGGGATGGTCATGGCGATGGAGAACACACCCCACGGGCTGCCGCCCTCGAGGACGTGGGTGGTCTTGTTCTCGGTCGCCGCAAGGGCATTCACGACGACGATGCCGAGCACGGCGAGCAGGATCATCATGATGACAAGCACGGCGACGATGGCCGCCACGCCGCCGACCACACCGAGTTCGTCGCGCGCCATCTGGCCCAGCGAGCGGCCGCGGCGTTTCACCGACGCCCACAGGACCAGGTAGTCCTGCACCGCACCGGCCAGCACCACGCCGACGATGATCCAGACGGTGCCGGGTAGGTAGCCCATCTGGGCGGCGAGCACCGGACCGACCAGTGGGCCCGCGCCGGCGATGGCGGCGAAGTGGTGGCCGAACAGGACTCGCCGGTCCATCGGCATGTAGTCCTTGCCGTTCTCCATCTCCTCGGCGGGAGTGGCGACATCGTCACGCGGCTTGGTGATCTTGTATTCGATGAGCCGCGCGTAGAACTGGTAGGCGAGCACGTACGTGCACAGGGCCGCGATGACGATCCACACCGCGTTCACGTTCTCGCCGCGCATGAACGCGAGGATGGCCCAGGCGATCGCGCCGACGATGGCGATGGCGAGGAAGATGCCCTTCTTCGCCGGTGTCATGGGTGTCCGGTCCACGACGCCCACCGGTGGCAGGTCGGGATCCGTCCGGAGGTATTCGATGGTCGCCATGCGCCAACTCTCCCGTGCGGTACAACGGTCACTGATTCAAATGGTCACAACGTAGCCCAACCGACATGCCTCTGAACTGGCTTTGACCAGCCGTTCACCTGCAGGTCGTACCGCCGGGTACGGTTGGCCCGGGGGACGCTGTACCGGGCTCGGCGGGGGTGTTGCGATCCGGTGCGATGCCCGCGAGTTCGCGTGTTTTCGACGTGTCGCGGGTAGCTCCCCGTATGCTGCCATGCTGGTTCGAGATCTACGTCACGGTGGTGGCATTAGTTCGTTTAGTTCACGGATATATCCTTCCGGCCGCCCCGTCGCCCGAGTCATGACCCCGCCGCGATCGTCCGCGACCAGAGGAGACGCGATGCCGCAGCACCTCCGCCCGTCCGGCGCGCGGGAGATCGGCGGCGCGCGCGGCGGTTTCGACCGGCGGACCCTGCTGCGCTCGGCCGCGGCCGGTGCGCTGCTCGCCGCCGGCGGCTGCGCGGGCGGGGACGACGACGCGGTCACCTTCTTCTTCCAGGCGCGACCCGAGGAGGCGCGGACGCGGCTGCGGATCATCGACGAATTCCAGCGGCGGCGACCCGATATCCGGATCCGCACCATCATGTCCGGGCCGGATCCGTTGCAGCAGATGCTCACCTACTGCGCGGGCGGCAAATGCCCGGACGTGCTGATGGCGTGGGAACTGCTGTACGCGGGGCTCGCGGATCGCGGGGTGCTGGCCGACCTGCGTGAATTCCTGGATCGGGAACCGGAATACGCGGCGCGCCTGCGGGCGGACGGGTACGCCACGCTGCGTGACACGTTCGTGTGGGGCGGCGGGCAGTACGCGCTCCCGGAGCAATGGTCGGGGGTGTTCCTCTACTACAACCGGAAGCTGTTCGCCGAGGCGGGGATCCAGGCGCCGGTGCGCTGGTCGGAGGCGTGGAACTTCGACGAGTTCCTGGCCGCGGCGCGGACGCTCACCCATCGGGACCCCGACGGGCGCACTCGCCAATGGGGTTTCGTGGACGCGTGGGTGCCGTACTTCTCGGCGGCTTGCTTCGGGATGAACAACGGCACCGAATGGTTCAGCCCGCCGGTGCGGCCGGACCACACGAATCTGGGGGATCCTCAGTTCGCGGCAGGGCTCCAGTTCTACGCGGATCTCGCGGTGCGGCATCGGGTCGCGCCCAGTGTCGGTGACCGGCAGTCCGTTTCGGCGCAGGACCTGTTCCGCAGCGGGAAGGCCGCCATGCTCATGGGCGGGCACTGGCTGTACTCGGAGTTCACCGACCGGGACGGGCTGGACTTCGATGTGACGGTGCTGCCGGTCGGGCCGCACGGGGGACCGGGGGCGATCACCGATATCGGCAGCACCGGGCTGGCCATCGCCGCGAGCAGTCCGCGGCGGGAACAGGCGTGGGAGTTCGTGAAATTCGCGACCGGGCCGGAAGGGCAGGCCATCATCGCCGAATCGGGACTGTTCGTGCCGGTATTGCGGTCGGCCATGCGGTCGCCGGGATTCGCGGCGGCGCATCCGGGGGTGCGGAATCTGGAGGTCTTCACCGAGGGACCGGAGAATTCTCGTCCGCTGGCGGTGACGCCCTTGTGGGGCAAGGTGGAAGCGCTGCTCGAGCGGGGCTGCAACCGCGTGTTGCGGGGTGCGGCGTCGGCGGAATCGCTGGGCGGGCAGACGTCTTCCGATATCGACCAGTTGTTACGGGCGGCGGTATGAGACGGGGATCGGAGCTGGATCGGCGGCGGGCGCGGGCCGGGAAGCTGTTCGTGGCGCCGAATGTGGCCGCCATCCTGGTGTTCATGCTGTTCCCGCTGGGGTTCTCGCTGTATCTGAGTTTCCACTCGTGGGATCTGTTCAGTCCGCCGCGGTTCGTGGGGGTGGCGAATTACCGGCGGTTGTTCTCCGAGGATCCGCTGTTCTATATCGCGCTGCGGAATACGGCGGTGTTCACGGTGCTGACCCTGGTGCCGACGGTGGTGATCAGCCTTGCCGTGGCCGCGCTGCTGAATCGGAAGTTGCGGGGCATCGGGGTCTTCCGCACCATCGCGTTCCTGCCGTTGGTGGCGTCGACCGTGGCGATGGCGGTGGTCTTCCGCTTCATCTTCGCCAGCGATGACGGTCTCGCCAATATCCTGCTGGGCCGGGTCGGCGTGGGTCCGATCCCGTGGTTGACCGACCCGCATTGGGCCATGGTGTCGTTGAGCCTGGTCACGGTGTGGAAGTCGTTGCCCTTCGCGACGGTGATTCTGCTGGCCGCCATGCAGGGCGTCCCCGAAAACCTCTACGAGGCGGCGAAGATCGACGGCGCCGGTGGCTTCCGGCGGTTCGTCTCCATCACGATTCCGCTGATTCGAGGCGCGCTGTCCTTCGTCCTGGTCATCACGGTCATCAACTCCGTCCAGGCCTTCGACCAGGCGTACGCGCTGACCGGCAGCAACGGCGGCCCCGAGACCGGCACCTACGTCCTGGGAATCATGCTGTTTCAGAACGCCTTCCGCTTCTACGAAGTCGGCTACGCTTCGGCCCTGGCGTGGATCATCTTCGCGATCCTGCTGGCCTTCACCGTCATTCAGCAGTGGTTGTCCCGTCGCGCCGAGGTGGACCGATGAA
Organism: Nocardia sp. NPDC059764; assembly: GCF_042732555.1. Lineage (NCBI taxonomy): Bacteria > Bacillati > Actinomycetota > Actinomycetes > Mycobacteriales > Nocardiaceae > Nocardia > Nocardia sp. NPDC059764. The sequence continues at coordinate 15,186 of NZ_JBHWHH010000085.1, read as the reverse complement.
ACGCCGCCTGACCTCCGCCGTCCTCACCTACCTGGCATTGATCGCCGTGGCCTGGTGCGCCCTCACCCCGATCCTCTGGTCCATCTCGGCCTCGCTGAAATCCGAGGGCGAATTGACCGCCGCCGCCCCGCTGCCTTCCCACCCTCAATGGTCCAACTACCGAGAGGCTTTCGCCTCCATCCCTCTCGGCCACATGCTCCTGAACACCGTCGTCTACGCGGCCTGCGTGACCATCGGCCAAGTCTTCTTCTGCTCCCTGGCCGGTTATGCCTTCGCGCGCCTGAAGTTCCCCGGCCGCGAGGCCCTCTTCCTCGGCTACCTGGCCACCCTCATGGTCCCGCTGACCGTCACCGTCATCCCGCAATTCCTGCTGATGCGCGCCTTCGGCTGGATGGACACCCCCTGGTCCATGATCGTCCCCGGCCTCTTCGGCAGCGCCTTCGGCACCTATCTCATGCGCCAGTTCTTCCGAACCCTTCCAGTAGAGCTGGAGGAGGCCGCCACCCTCGACGGCTGCACCCCCTGGCAAACCTACTGGCGAGTCCTCCTCCCAAACACCAAACCCGCCGTCATGGTCCTCGCGATCCTCACCTGGATCACGGTCTGGAACGACTTCCTCTGGCCCCTGATCATGATCCAACGCAACGACTACGCCACCGCCACCCTCGGCCTCGTCCGCCTCCAAGGCCAATACTCCACCAACTGGCCCCTCCTCATGGCCGCCGCCACCGTCATACTCCTCCCCCTACTCTTCATCTACGCCATAGCCCAACGAGCCTTCGTCCGAGGCATAGCCCTCTCCGGCTTCGGCGGCCGCTAGCCCGTCCGATCCCATGTCGAAGTGCATCATTGTCCCTGGTCACGACGGTTGGTAACCTTGGGTATCCGACATGGAGTTCCTGGATATCTGGAGGTTCCGCAATGGCCGGCTCGAAGACTCCGATCGAGATCGATGAAGAGGCTCTTGCGATCGCAGCCGAGGTGCTAGGTACGAAGACCAAGAAGGACACGGTCAACGCCGCGCTTCGCGAAGTCGGACAGCGGCTGGTACGGGTCCGTGCGCTCGCTCGGCTGGGCGAGATGGCCGATCGTGGCGACTTCGATGAGTTCCTCGACAACAAGGCGGCCTACCGCAAGTGACTCCAGCCCTCTATCTCATCGACACGTCGGGTCTCTTTCGAATCCTGCAGGACAAGCTCCGTCAGTTGTGGATGGATCAGCTGACGGCGGGCGTCATCGCAATCTGCCCGGTTGTCGAACTCGAATTCCTTTATTCAGCAAGGTCATTGGCTGACAGGCTGGAGAAGCAGCGTCTGCTGCGGGACCTGTTCGGGTGGGTTGCCATGCCGGACCGGGTGTACGAACGCGCGGAAGCCGTTCAGCAGCTGATGACCGAGCAGGGGACACATCGGTCGGCCGGCCCTGTCGACCTGCTGATCGCCGCCACCGCGGAGTATCACCGGCTCACAATCCTCTGTGACGACCACGATTTCGCAACCATCTCGCGGGTCACGAGTCAGCCGGTCGTTTTCGTCGCCGACCCCCGCGTTAGCAGCGCATATTGGATGGACGCCACCGATAGTGTGAACGTGGGCATGGAGTAGATCAGTTGGTAGAGGTCACACTGTCAGTGTGAAGGTCGCGGGTTCGATCCCCGCCTCCATGCCCACCCAGGAGTCGTCGCGGCGGCTATCCGCGGTAACCGGTGCCAGGGATGCGGACCCGGTACTGCGAACATAGGTACGTTTCGGGGACTGCCTCGGTTGCCGGGACATTCCAGATGTCGAGTTCGGTCTTTACGGCCAGGTACTGCTCCTTGGCCTCGCGGTAGCAGCGCATGCCCATGATCGGGCCGCTCACCGGCGAGTAATCGGCATACAGGCAGGTGTAGCAGCACACCAGCGATGTGCCCTCCGGCAACGCCGCGATCAGTTCCCGCAGCCCGGTTTCAAAAGCGTGGCAATCGGTTTCGTACGTTGCGCCATTCAGCGTCAAGCTGAGACGTAGCTTGTCGCGCTGTGTATCCGGCGTGAGATCCAACCTGAACCGCACGACCTCCGCGCGCCGAACCCCCGAGACCACGACAGTGCACGGCAACTCGCCGGTGAGCCTGCACCGTGTGAGCGCGTCGAACCGATCATCGAGCGACAGCGCCTCTCGCGCTCTGGGATCCGGCGGATCCGGCTCGATGCAGTCCAAGTCACCCCCGCTGAGCGGTATCCCCCGAACCACCGTCGAAATCTCGTACCCACCCGCCCACCCCGCCACCTCATACGGTTCGATCCGCCACTTGATCGCCACCCGCCCCCGCCCATCCTCATAACTGCCAGGAAACGACCACGCCCGCATTCGATCCTCCACGAAACCAATTGTCCTGCTCCACGTCTGGATGCCGCTCGCTTTCGCACACGAATCCGGGCAATGCCCGGCCGCAGCGTCCAGTGCCGTAGTCGCCGATGTCGGTGCGCGCGGTCAACGGCTGGAAGCCCGGCTTGTCCTGGATGGCGGCCACGTTCGTCCTGGCGAATCAATGGCAATTGATCGCGGTGATCAATCCTGATCGAGTATCGACACGAGTGCGGCCGTGATCGCGTCACGGAGGGTGTCGTGCCGCGGACCGAGGAGATGTTCGGGGGTGTCGCGAACCGAACCGTAGAGGTGGACCGGGCCCCTACGGAGTTGGTCCGGTTCCCACCGGTAGCGGGCGTGGACATGGGCATGGAGGTGGTGCCAGCTATTGCCGAGGACTTCGTAGTTGATGCGCCAGAAGTCGGGGTCGGCTGCGCGGCATGCTGTTTCGACCGCTTCGCCGAGAATGATCAGGTCGTGCATGAAGGCCAGGCGGTCAGCGCGGGGGAGTTCGGTGAGTTGATCGGCCTGACCGTCGTGGATCAGCAGGCAGTAGCCGGGGAGGTGTTGGGTGGAACCGATTACCGCCCAGCCGGTTCGCATGCGGGTGAGGACTGTCGGGTTGGCGCCCTGGCGGGCCGCGCCGAGGGAATCCGTGCGGTAGTCGATGGGCGGGTCGCTGATTTCGTCGCTCATTTCCCCTCCGAGCAAGGACGAATCGTCTGTCGAAATCATTCCTCGAGAGTGGAATCGGCGCTCGCGGTTGAGGAAATCGATCGGTGTTATGGGAACGATCACGTTCGGGTTTAGGCGCTGGTGGCGGCGGTGGGCGAAAGGGCGTTCGAGGTCATCGCGGTTTGTGGGCGGTTAGCGTGGGTATCGGTTTGTCACATGCGAGAGAAGACGGAATCGAGCAACGCCGGGCTTCCGTTGCGGAGGTCGGTTGCCGCGAGTGCCATGGGCAATGCCACCGAGTGGTTCGACTACGGGGTGTATGCGGCCACGGCCGGGTATCTCACGTCCGCCTTCTTCCCGGGTTCGCTGGGGACGCTCGGGACCATGCTGGGGTTCGCGGTCTCGTTCCTGCTGCGGCCGCTGGGTGGCATGGTGTGGGGGCCGCTGGGGGATCGGATCGGGCGGAAAGCGGTGCTGGCGACCACGATCCTGATCATGTCGGCGGCTACCGGGGCCATCGGTCTGCTGCCGACTCATGCCGTGGCCGGGGTATTCGCGCCGATTCTCCTGATTCTGCTGCGCGTCCTGCAGGGCTTCTCCACGGGCGGCGAATACGGTGGCGCCGCAACATATCTTGCCGAATGCGCGGAGGATCGCCGCCGCGGATTCCTGGGCAGCTTCCTCGAATTCGGCACGCTCGCGGGATTCGTCGGCGGCTCGGCGGTCGTGCTGGCCTGTCAGCTGGCCCTCGGCTCGGACGCCATGTACGCGGGCGGCTGGCGTATCCCGTTCCTGCTGGCCGTGCCGCTGGGCCTGACCGGCTGGTACCTCCGCGGCAGGCTGGACGAGTCGCCGGTGTTCACCGAGCTGTCCGAGGAGGAGACTCCGCCGGGTGGGCTGCGCGTGGTGCTCACCACCTACCGGCGTGAACTACTCACCTTGATCGGCCTGGTCGTGGCGCTCAACGTAGTGAACTACACGCTGCTCACGTACCAGCCCACCTACCTGCAGCGGACCATCGGCCTCGGTGAATCCACCACTACCGCCATGATGTTGATCGGCCAGCTGGTGATGATGGTGTCGCTGCCGTTCTTCGGCCGGCTCTCGGACCGGGTCGGCCGGCGTCCGATGTGGCTGGTCTCGTTGGTGGGGCTCGCGGTCGCCGCCATACCGATGTATTGGCTGATGGGGCGCGGAACCGTCTGGGCTGTCATCGGATTCGTGGTGCTCGGACTGCTGTATGTGCCGCAGCTGTCGACGATCAGCTCCACGTTCCCGGCGATCTTCCCCACTCACGTCCGGTACGCCGGATTCGCCTTGGGCTACAACGTGTCCACCGCGCTGTTCGGCGGTACCGCGCCGCTGGTGAACGAGGCCGTCATCGAACACACCGGTTGGTCGCTGTTCCCGGCGGGCTATATGGTCGCGGCTTCCGTCATCGGACTGGTCGCCTGCGCTTTCCTCCGCGAAACCGCCGGAACCTCGCTGCACGGCACCGAGATTCCCGAAACCGAGCTCGTACCCGCGATGGAAAGGTGACCGCGATCGCGAATTTCGCGGCGCGGCGGCTACGTGTCGGCAATCGGTCCTTGAATAATCCGGTGGATGGACATGATCCGCTGGAATCGTCGATCCGTACTGGCTTCGATCGCCTTGCTCTCGCTCGGAGCCGGGGTCGGGGCGCGGCCGGCGGTAGCGCGGGCGGCGGCGGGGACCCGGTACACGATGACCGCGTTCACCAACAGCAGTGACTCCGAGCTCTACGTCTACCAATCCGAAGACGCGACCAACTTCGAGCTACTCGGTGCGAACGCCTATCGGCCCCCGGCCGGGCTGGTTCGAGACCCTAGTCTGCTGAGGCATACCGATGGGTCGTACTACATCACGTACACCACGGCCGGGGATGGACACACGATCGGATTCGCGCGCAGCACCGACCGGATCAACTGGACCCATGTATCCGACTACCCAGTGCCGGTGCCGAAGGCCGAAGCCGCCTGGGCGCCAAAGTGGTTCACCCACATGTCCGGCTTCGTCGGCGTACTCGTCTCCATCTCGCAGGGCCACGGGTTCACCCCTTACCTGATGATCGCGACCGACCCGGCGCGACCGATCTGGAGCCCGCCCATTCCGCTGATCGGAATCGGACCGCAGCAGCCCGGGCACCTCGGGTTCATCGACACCACCATCGTGGCGAACAACGGGAGCTACTACGCGTTCGCCAAGAACGAATCCACCAAGTTCATCGAGCTCGCGGTCGCCCCGCACCCGCTCGGGCCGTACCGGTTCATCGGCCTCGGCGACTGGGCCGGATGGGGCGCCCCCCGGGAAGGACAGTGCGTGGTCGCACTGCCGAGCGGCGGCCATCGGATCTACTTCGACGCGTACACCGAAGGACAGTACTTCTACAGCGACAGCTTCGACGGATTCCGCACCTGGACGGCGCCCGTCGAGCTACCGGAACTGTCGGGAACGGTCCGTCATTTCACGGTGCTGTCCGAGCAGACGATCGCGCGGTAACCCTCACTCCGTGGCGGCCGCATAGCGGCGGGCGAGAGTCCGCAGATGTGCGACGAGTTCCGGCGGCTCGGTGACGCGGAAATCCATCATCAGCATGCTGAGGTAGATGGCGATCGTCTCCAGCCGGTCCGCCCCGGTCAGCAGCAGGCAGGAGGAGTCGTCGAGCGGTTCCACCACGCCGACCGTCGGGTTGATTCGGGCGATCACGGTCTCGGCGGGCTCCAGCACCGTGACGCGGGCGTGGACTTGCCAACCGGTGGAGGCTATTTCGCGCAGCACGAAGGCGACGAGGTCGGTGTCGGGTAGCGCTCGCGCGGCGAAATGACGTGTGCCGGGCCGGATCTCGGACATCGACGCCACGGGCAGCGCCTGCCAGGCATGCGAGGCGAGGCTGTAGGCGACCAGATACCAGCGGCGTTGCCAGTTGATCAGCCGGTACGGCTCCAACTCCGCACCATCGACGTGGAGGGTAGTGGCGCCGCGGATGGCGGTCGCCAGGGTGGCGAGCGTTTCGGCGGGCACGGGGGCATCCGGCTCCCGGGATCCAGTGACTGCCGGGCCGATATCGGTCACCGTGCGCAGGGCGGTGACCTTCCGCTGCAGCCGTTTCGGGAGGATGCGGTCCAGCTTCGATTGGGCGCGTTCGAGATTGGCCTGAATATCGGTGATCCCGGTGCTGCCGTCGGCCGCCACATTCATGGCGACCGCCACCGCGACGGCTTCGTCGTCATCGAGCAGCAGCGGGGGCATGGTGGCCCCCTGTCCGAGCCGGTAGCCGCCGACCGGCCCACGGGCGGCGTGCACGGGATAGCCGAGATCGCGCAGCCGAGCGATGTCCTGACGCAGGGTGCGGTCGGTGACGTCCATGCGTTCGGCCAGGTCCCGACCGGTATGGGTGCCTTCCTGGAGGAGCGTCAACAGACGGAGCAATCGGGTTGTGGGGGAGGTCACGCCGAATCCCTTCGCTCGGCCGTACTGATTAGGAAGAAAACCAGCCTAATTGGGTCATACCTTTATCTCAACGGATCGAAACGACCTGAGAGGCAAGAACAATGAACGCGAACCCGCAGACCGACAACTCGCCCGCCGCCACCCTCGCCCCGGTCTGGCGTGACGTGCTCGCCGCCTCCCACCAGGCGCTCGCCGACGTCGTCGCCGGAGTCGGCCCGGACCAGTGGGACAACCCCACCCCCTGCTCCGACTGGACGGTCACCCAGGTGGTCCAGCACGCCGCGGGCGACCAGCTGGCCTACGCCAAGTTCCTCGGCATCGGCGACGGCCCCGCCTACAACCCCTTCGAGCCGTCCGGCAGCATCGACGGCGGCGCCGCCGAGCTGGTCTCCGCCGCCATCGAACCCACCGCCACCGCCTGGGCCACCGTCACCGACGGCACCGAGACCGTCTCCACCCCCCTCCCGCACGGCGAACTCCCCACCCCGGTCGCCGCCGTCATGTGCGCCCTCGACGCCGCCGTCCACGCCTGGGACATCGCCATCGGCACCGGCCAGCCCTCACCTCTCACCGACGAGCTGGCCGCCCACCTGCTCACCGCCTCCCGCGGCCTCATCGAGCCGCTGCGCGACTACGGCGTCTTCGCCCCCGTCGTCACCGGCGCCCCCGCGACCGCCACCGTCGTCGCCGAACTGCTGGCCTACCTCGGCCGCACCCCGCGGTCCTGAACGGCGAGGCCTGCCCCGGACCTGGGGTGATCGGCCGGTCCGGGGCGGCGGGTAGACTCCCACTCTCGTGAGTCTCACCCTCGGAATCGTCGGCCTGCCCAACGTCGGAAAGTCGACGCTGTTCAACGCCTTGACGCGCAATGACGTGCTGGCCGCGAACTACCCGTTCGCCACGATCGAGCCGAATGTCGGCGTGGTGCCGTTGCCGGACCCGAGGTTGAAGCAGCTGGCCGAGATCTTCGGGTCCGAGCGCGAGCTGCCCGCCGTGGTGTCGTTCGTCGACATCGCGGGCATCGTGAAGGGCGCGTCCGAGGGCGCCGGCCTCGGCAACAAGTTCCTCGCCAACATCCGTGAGGCCGACGCCATCTGCCAGGTGGTGCGCGTGTTCGCCGACGACGACGTGATCCACGTCGACGGCAAGGTCGACCCGCTGTCCGACATCGAGGTCATCGAGACCGAGCTCATCCTCGCCGACCTGCAGACCCTCGAGAAGGCCGTGGTCCGGCTCGAGAAGGAAGCCAGGGTCAAGAAGGACCGCAAGCCGGTCGCCGATGCCGCCAAGCAGGCGCAGGAGATCCTCAACGGCGGCAAGACGCTGTTCGCCGCCCGCGCGCATATCGACACCGACCTGCTCAAGGAACTGTCGCTGCTCACCATCAAGCCGTTCCTCTACGTCTTCAACGCCGACGAGTCGGTCCTCACCGACGAGGCCAAAAAGGACGAGCTGAAGGCCGCCGTCGCCCCCGCCGACGCCGTCTTCCTCGACGCCAAGGTCGAAGCCGAACTCCTCGAACTCGACGAGGAATCCGCCCTCGAACTCCTCGAGTCCATCGGCCAGACCGAACCCGGCCTGCACGCCCTGGCCCGCGCCGGCTTCCACACCCTCGGCCTCCAGACCTACCTCACGGCAGGCCCCAAGGAAGCCCGCGCCTGGACCATCCACCAGGGCGACACCGCCCCCAAGGCCGCCGGCGTCATCCACACCGACTTCGAACGCGGCTTCATCAAGGCCGAAATCGTCGCCTTCGACGACCTCGTCGCCGCCGGTTCCATGGCCGCCGCCAAGTCCGCGGGCAAGGTGCGGATGGAAGGCAAGGAATACGTCATGGTCGACGGCGACGTCGTCGAATTCCGAAGCGGATTAGCCTCTGCGAAGAAGTAGCCAGCGCACGTATCACTGCTGGTAGAGACTGTGCTGAGGCCCCATCCGGTGCCCGGATGGGGGCTCAGTCTTGTCGTCGGTGCCGAGCGTTTGCCGGGTCGGTCAGCGCGGTATCCGGCCTAGTACGCATGAGACCCTCGCGACTTCCACTGCGTAGGCCGCTCAGTCGACTGTTGCGATTCCTTCACACGTACTACGGTGTGTTACACCAGAAGGTCGGCCATCACGGGTCTGGTCAGTGCTGCTGGCATTCGTAGTGATCTGGGGCGGTCGGGTCGGACTCGGACAACTGACTGGGTCCAATGCACCCGCTTTCGCAAATCTGTGACAGCCTGATTGATCAAGTATATAAAGACCCCCTCCTACTTGCTCGCCAGGAAGGGTTTCGGTGCTCCTGCAAGTCAATTCGAATCGAGGCGGCTCCCTCCAACCAAGGAGTTCATCAATTCACGCTCCGACGCAACCGCACCGCCTCCATTCGTTGACGCCAAACACGCCAATGCTGCCACCAAGACTGCCGATGCAGCCATCTCTGCCGCTGCCCCGGGGGAGGTAAGGGAACGGAATTCTCCTCGCCCTTCCACCACACATCGTGGCCATATAGAACATCTTTCGCCCAATATTGTTCCGTCTCATGGTAAATGAGATTGTCGCCCACAAATTCTAGCCCGATAAATCTCTCATTTATCCTGGCAATAGCCTCGTCTTCGCTAATATCATGAATGTTCGTCATCTCAATCGCTATCGACTGAAAATAACTCGCCGATTGCGCGTCTACGCGGAATGCAAATCTGCCTACCACGACGTCTCCTCCTAAGGCCATTCTTTCTTCAATCCTTGCCACAGTAGCGCCAGGGCCCTGTCTGTATGCCAACTCGTCTGCTGACCGCTCCCGATCGGAGCCTCGCCACGTTTGAATTCCCGAAGATTACTGAGGCGGGGCCCCTCCACTACATCGAACTCATGCCATTTCGGGTCGGCGGTCCTGCGGAAGTACTCAATGAACCGGGACCAATCCACACTGTTGGAGAATGATCTACGATTAAGCTGTTCAAAATCTCGTGCAAGAATCTCGAACTTCAGAATCTCGGGGACATCACCCCTGCTTCGATTGGCTGCAATTTGAGCCCAGTTAATCGCTTCTTCAAGATCGCGGGTTGTATAGAAACCTGGCCCGAAATCCTTCGTTCCAGGATTGCCTGGAATTATTCTTATCCCTTCCGATTCGATATTTTGCGCACCTCCACGCGTCGTACCATGGAAGAACGATATTAGCTCGTCGTCACCACCAATGCCTTTCGGCCGACGCAAGGCGCCCAACAGTCGTTGGCCCAGGCTGACCCCTCCCGCTCCCGAGTTCGACGAAGCGAAGAAGCTCGCGAAACTCCCGGAGGCCTTCTCGGCTTGAAGGGCCGCCTGGGCGGAGCTGGAACTGATCGATCGCTCGAAGAATTGCCACGGGATCTGGCCATATCCACCAACGGCGGCCGGCATAGGAGCGCCCAAGCTTGCCATAGCATTCCGGACTGCGACATTCGTCGATTGTCCAATACTCGCCTTCCAGGACAGCACTTGCCCTGGAAGGTCTCGAGCGGTCTGCCATCCGCTATTCGCCAGGCTAGTCATGGCCGTACGCAGTCCTTGCCCAGCCGAGAAATCCGTGCTTCCGACAACGCTGCTGCTGGCGGTTGGCCGACCTACGTTTGGCAGATTCTCCCGGAGGAGATCTCCGTATCCATGGACTCCCGTACCTGCTACGCCTGCGAATGAGGTAGCGCCTCTTGTCACGAGTTGGCTGGTGGCGAGTTGGATTCCGGCTTCGGAGACGCCTTTGGCGGCGAGTTCGCGGGCGATGAGGCGAGCGCCGATGGCGAGGCCAGCACGGTAGCCGAGTTGGGGTAGGCCGCTGACGGTGAGGATGGCGTCCCAGTAGAGGCGTGAGTCGTCTGTGACGTTGCCGGCGTCGGCGTGGCCGGACCATGCGGGCACGGTGATGCCGTCGATGGTTTGGAAGGTGGTGGTGTCGAAGCCGGTGTAGTCGCCGCTCTGCAGGGCGGTGAGGTTGTTGCTTTTGTCGAATGTGGCGGTGGCGGTGCGTTGTTCGCCTTTGCGGTTTTTGTAGGTCCATTCCTGGGTGCTGGTGCCGTCGGGTGCGGTGGTGATGGGTCCGCGGGCGGTGACGGGGTCGGTGCGCCAGGTGCCGGTGAGTGGGTCGAACTGGTTGCCGTAGTTCGGGCCGCCGATCATGTCGTTGTAGCGGTCGATCGGGACCGTGGTGCCGTCGGGCTGGTAGACCACGCGGGTGTGGTCGGGGCCGGTGATGATGCTGTAGGGCGCGCCGTTGGTGTGTCCTGGCACGGTGGCCACCTGGATCTTGCTGCCGTCGGGCTTGGTGATGTCGGTGACCGGTGCGCCGAGGACACCGGGGTGGAAGTCGGCTTCGGTGGTGGTGCCGTCGCGGTTGTATTCGGTGACGTGTCCGCTGAGGCCGTCGGGGTCGAGTTGCACGACTTCGTCGGGGGTGTTGGAGCCGGGGGCGTGTTCTTTGACGACGGTGCCGTCGGCGTAGCGCACGGAGTGGGAGCCGTCGGGGTTGGCGGTCCAGGTGGTGAGGTGGCCGTAGCCGTCGTCGACGGAACGGACCTGGGTGACTGCGCCGCCGATACTGGTGATGGTGGTGTCGCGGCTGAGTCCGCCTGTGCCGAGCACGATGTCGGATTCAGCGGTGGCGATGACCAGGCCGTTCTGGTCGAGGACGTCGGTTTTGTTGTGGCCGGTGGTGGGGTCGGTCCTGCCGATGATGGTGGTGTTGTTGGCCCCGGTGGTGATAGTGGTGTTGCCGCTGGGAAGGGTGAGGGTTTGTCCGGGGGAGGGTTCTCCGGCGGCAAGGACCGCGGTCAGGTCTTCGACGCCGCCCGGGGCTGGGGGCGCGGGTTGCCCGGTAGCGCCGAGACCGAGCTGTGCCAGGGTCGTGTTGGGATCGCCGGTGCTGGAGGGGTTTTGCCCTGTGACCGGTGCCGGTGCCGCCGGCTGGGGTCGTGGGTCGGGCTGGGGTGCCACCGGTGCTGGGCTGGCTGGAGCGGGATTGGTCTTCTGTTCGATCTTTTCCGGTAGGTGTGGGTCGGGCATCTTCGGCATGATCGGCGCTGGACCCGCGACATCGTGCAGGACCGGGGTGTCGGTCGTGAGTGTGGGGAAAGCCGCAGGGGTATAACGGTTTTCGGTGGCGTACTGCTCGGTCATGTCTTGGGCTGCTCGAATACGCCCGAACTTGGCGACTGCCTCGGCAGCGTTGCGGACGCTGAAGTTGAAGACCCGGCCCTGGCCTTGAGGACTGGTCACGTCGGCCAGTGTGTCCTGGAATGCGGGTGGGCCTGGTCTCCACTGGTTGGGTGGTCTGACGATTTCGGGCATATCTCACCTCGGGCATGAAAAAACCGCCACGCACGAAGGTGGTGGCGGCAGCAACGGATTGGGATCTAGCGCTCAGCGTGGTCAGAACCCTGGTCCCGCGATCGACCGCTCACATGCCCCGCGCGCTTCCAAGGTGTTGTCGGAGCGTCTCCGCAGCTCCGGAAGGGCGACAGCAAAACGCCCGATCTCACTGCAGAGATCGGGCTAGGCCTGGGCTGATGCTATGAATTGAGAGGTGCCAGAGGCGCTTCGGACAAACACTGCTGGACGTAGACACAGCTATAGCGCTGCAACTACCTTCACCTAACCCGCCCCGGTCTGTCAATCCCCAATCGGACTCACAGTCAGGTCCGTGCGCTCGCGCCACGGTCGCGCACGGGAACCTAAGCTCCCCTCGGCATTCATGATCGTGTCCTCTGTCGAACCAGCCGAACAGTTCGATGTCGTTGTGTAATCGGCTATAGCGCACCCTTGTCCGCTATAGCCAGCGTGGCGACGCGGTCGGAGGAGCGTTCTCGAGGCGTTGCCGGCGGTGGTTGGCTCGGTGAGCTGCATGCACGGGACTGTAAGAACAACGGTGTAACTCCGAAACAAGGAGTGGCACATGAACTCTGATGTGATAGCCGCCGAGTTGGCCGATACTGGCGCGGTGGCCAGACCCAGGAAATCGAAGACATCGGCGGTGGATGCCGAGCTGGTGGGCCAGCTCGTGGCCCAGGCCCGCGCCAGCGGGCTGCAGCTGACCGGCGAAGACGGGCTGCTGGGGCAGCTGACGAAACTGGTCGTCGAGTCCGCCCTCGACGGCGAGATTACCGATCATCTCGGCTACGACCACAGCGACCCCGCTGGTCGCGGAACACCCAACTCCCGCAACGGAACCCGATCGAAAACAATCGTGACCGATATCGGTCCGGTCGAGATCGACGTCCCGCGCGACCGCGACGCCAGCTTCGAACCGCAGATCGTTCGCAAGCGCCAGCGCCGACTCAACGGGGTGGAGAACATGGTTCTGTCGCTGTCGGCCAAGGGCCTGACCCACGGCGAGATCTGCGCGCATCTGCGCGAGGTCTATGGCGCCGAGGTGTCCAAACAGACCATCTCGACGATCACCGACAAGGTCATGGACGGGATGGCCGAATGGCAGAACCGGCCCTTGGACAAGGGGTTTATCCGGTGATCTTCCTGGACGCGATCCACGTCAAGATCCGCGACGGCAAAGTCGCCAACCGGCCGATCTATGTTGCGTTGGCGGTCACGGTCGAGGGCGGGCGCGAGATCCTCGGGCTCTGGGCCGGGGACGGTGGTGAGGGCGCGAAATTCTGGTTGCAGATCCTCACCGAGCTGAAAAACCGTGGCGTCGAGGACGTTTGCATGCTCGTCTGCGACGGGCTCAAGGGCCTGCCCGAGGCGATCGGGCAGACCTGGCCGGCCGCGGTGGTCCAGACCTGCATCGTTCATCTGCTGCGCGCGTCGTTCGCTTATGCCGGACGCCAGGACTGGGCCGCGATCGCCAAAGCGCTGAAACCGGTCTACACCGCTCCCACCGAAGCCGCCGCGTTGGAACGGTTCTACGAGTTCGCGCAGGTCTGGGGCACAAAATATCCTGCGATCGTGAGGCTTTGGGAGAACTCCTGGGCCGAGTTCACCCCGTTCCTGGTCTTCGACACCGAGATCCGGCGCGTCGTCTGCTCGACCAACGCGATCGAGTCGGTCAACGCCCGCATCCGCCGCGCGGTCCGCGCCCGCGGCCATTTCCCCAACGAGCAAGCCGCGTTGAAATGCGTCTACCTCGCGGTCATGGCCCTCGATCCCACCGGCGACGGCCAGAAACGGTGGATCACCCGCTGGAAAGCGGCGTTGAACGCCTTCGACATCACCTTCGACGGCCGACTCACCGCCGGACGGAAATAGCTCAATCAACCCGAGTTACACCGTTATCTGGACAGACCCGCATGCACAGATTATTCGGCTTCGGAATGCGAGTCGAGCCCTGAGCAGGGCGTTTGACGTGCAGATATTCGAGAGTTCCGAACCGGAATAGCATCACCGTCAAAGAGCAAGTAGTGCTCGTAGGCTGGTGAGAAGCCTGTGAGTTGACGAGCCCCATCCGGAACCGGGTGGGGCTCAGCTGTTTCTGCGGGAGTTCAGTCCTTTGAGAGGTTGGCTTGTCGCCGGGCGCCAGCGAGGTTGTTGCGGGAGGTGAGGGTTTTGGGGTGGTCGGGGCCGAGGATGCGTTCGCGGTTGGCGAGGGTGGCTTCGTAGAGGGTGATGGCTTCGTCGATTCGGCCGGCGGATTCGTAGGCGCCAGCGAGGTTGTTGCGGGAGGTGAGGGTTTTGGGGTGGTCGGGGCCGAGGATGCGTTCGCGGTTGGCGAGGGTGGCTTCGTAGAGGGTGATGGCTTCGTCGATTCGGCCGGCGGATTCGTAGGCGCCAGCGAGGTTGTTGCGGGAGGTGAGGATGTTGGGGTGGTCGGGGCCGAGGATGCGTTGGCGGTTGGCGAGGGTGGCTTCGTAGAGGGTGATGGCTTTGTTGATTCGGTCTGCGGATCGGTAGGCGCCAGCGAGGTTGTTGCGTGAGTTGAGGGTGTCGGGGTGGTCGGTGCCGAGGACGCGCTCGCGCTGGAGCGGACCATCGGCCGCCCACTGCCCGACGACGTGAAAGCCGTCCTGAGTGTGCACAACGGGCAACTCGTGTCTGCTGTCGGCGACTACGACCACCACGGTGTTCCGTGTATTCCCACTCTGGTCTTCATGTCTACCAGGCAGATTCGCAGAACATGGAAGTTCTGGGACAGCATCAAACATGACCCTGACACCCAAGAACTCCAGGAGTCGGGTGCTGTGTATCCCGGTGCTGAAGGAATGATCAAGCCGCTGTGGACCACTCCGGGTTGGCTCCCGCTGTGGTCCGACCCGACCAGGCCCGACTACATCGGCTTGGACTTCGACCCCGGCCCGGTCGGAGCACCGGGCCAGATCATCAATTTCGGCCGCAACGAGGAATACCACTTCCTTTGCGCACACAGCTTCACCGACCTGCTCGAGTTCCTACTCGCCGAAGTCACCACCGGTGCCTGGCCTGCCACGACCATCATCGATGACGACGAAGACGAACCTTTGCCATGGTTCGGCGACCCCCAGAAATCCTTCTTCAACACTCTCTACGACCGATTCGAGACCCAACCCCGACACTGAATCCACTCGGGTTTCGACAGATCTGGCTTGCACGGGCCGATCACCACTGGGTCAGATTTCGAACGGAGCGGCCGGGTCAGAACTGGACCGGAGTTGACAGCTGCGTGCGGATTTGGAAGCGCAACGCCGCGACCCAACCCCTGCAGAGACCGAGCGAGTCAGGTCGATCTATTCGCAGGCCTTCGCGCTGTGG
>NZ_JBHWHH010000084.1:0-30622 GCF_042732555.1 Nocardia sp. NPDC059764 | reverse complement strand
CTCCAGGGCCGCGAAGGCGGCGCGGGCGAACGGGGCCAGTATCGGATGCGGGGCGAAGCCGCGGGTGCGGGCCACCACATCGTCGTCGGGGAGCAGGACCGCGGTGCCGGTGCGCCAGCGATCACCCTGACGGACCCGGACATTCGGGTCGGCGGAGATGTTCAGGCCCCAGCCCGAGCGCAGCCCGTGCTGGCAGATGGTCCACGCGCCCTCGTCGTCGAACAGCAGGGACACCGGAACCCGGCGCGGCTGCCCGGATTTGCGGCCCACGGTCTCGATCTCGCTGGCGAAGCTGGTGCGGATGCCGACCTTGTCGAGCGCGCGCACGGTCGGATTCATGACCGCGCGGCCGACGGCCCGCTCGATCCGGAACTTGCGGGCGGCCCGGTCGGCGGCGCTGCGCGGCGCGGTCGGCCGCTTGCTGCGGAAGGCGTCGAAACCATTGCGGCGCAGCATGATCACCGCGGTCCGCCACGGCGAACGGTCCGGATCCGGGGCGCTGCCCGCGCCGAGCAGGTGCAGCTGATCGGTGTGCCACTGCAGGTCGACCGCGCCGTCCATAGCCTCGAGTCCGCGGTTGGGGGCCAGGCGTGGCGGCAGGCTCGAGGTGATGCGCGGGGACCGCAGTGTGTCGGTGCGCTCGGTGATCAGGTCGGCCGCGGCGGTGGGGACCACCGCGGTCGGGCGGCCCAGGCCGATCACGTCGCAGGCCCCCTCGGACAGTGCCTCGGACATGGCCGAGCGGGATCGGAAGCCGCCGGTCACCGCGATCGGCACCGAGCCCGCGGCCTGCCGGGCGGTGCCCGCGTAGTCCAGGAAGTACGCCTCGCGGGCGCGGGTGCCGGCCGAGACGGTGCTGGGACGGTTCAGCATGGCGGGGGATTCGTAACTGCCGCCGCTGATCTCGATCAGATCCAGCTGCTCGGTGGACAGCTGTTCGATGACCGCGCGCGACTCCTCCTCGGTGAATCCGCCGCGCTGGAAGTCCGCGGAGTTGAGCTTGATGCCCACGCCGAACCCGGGGCTCACCGCCGCGCGGATGCTCCGCGCCACCTCGAGCACGAAGCGCCGCCGCCGTTCGGCGTCACCGCCCCAGGCGTCGGTGCGCTGATTGGACAGCGGGGACAGGAACTGGGAGACGAGATAGCCGTGCGCGCCGTGGATCTGCACGCCGTCGAACCCGGCGGCCTCGGCGACCCGGGCGGCGGCGCCGAAGCGGGTGATGATGTCGAGGATCTCGTCCTCGGTCAGCGCGCGCGGGGCGGGGATGCCCGGAATGCCCACCGCGACGGCGGAGGGGGCGACCGCGCGGGTACGGGTGACGATTGGATTGGCCTGCCGTCCGGGATGATTCAGCTGCACCCAGACCTTCGCGCCGCCCTCCTTGGCGATCTTGGCCCAGCGGGTGAGCGCGCCCAGGTGGCGTTCGTCCTCCATGGCAACATTGCCGGGCTCGCCGCAGTGCCGCCGGTCGACCATGACATTGCCGGTGACGATCAGGCCGTAGCCGCCGCGGCTCCACTGCCCGTAGAGACGTTCCAGGCGCGCGTCGGGGGCGTTGTCGCCATTCGCCAGTCCCTCGCTCAGGGCCGACTTCATGATGCGATTGGGTAGCACCTGCCCGCTGGCCAGGGGTAGGGGATCGGACAGGGTCGGCTGTGGGGCTGCCGGGGGCATGGGTGCTCCGATTCCTCGTCGAAGTGCTGATCGGCGGACTACACTCGGTAGACCAATCGGTATATCGCTGACGGTAGTACACCGATCGGTATACAACAAGGAGGAATCGACCATGGGTGCCCGCGACCGCCTCATCGACAGCGCCATCGCCCTGATGCGCTGCAACGGCATCGCCGGAACGGGCATCGCCCAGCTGCTCGAGCACAGCGGCATCTCACGGCGGTCGATCTATCTGAACTTCCCCGGCGGCAAATCCGAACTGATCGCCGAGGCCACCCGCGCCGCCGGGAAGGCCACCAGCGCCCTCATGCGCACCGTTACTGCGAGCACCGACCTCGCCAGCACCATCGCGGCCTTCCCGGCCATGTGGCGAGAAGTCCTGGTCGCGAGCGATTTCGCCGCCGGTTGCCCGATCGCCGCCGCCGCCCTGGGCCGCTCGGAATCCCCGGAGGCCGCCGACGTGGCGGGGGAGACCTTCCAGGAGTGGGAGAACATCCTCGCCACCCGCCTGGAAGCCGAGCAGGTGGAACCGGCCACCGCCCGCGCGCTGGCGACCACCATCATCGCCGCGGTCGAGGGCGCGGTCGTCATGTCGCTGGCGACCCGATCGACCGCACCCCTGGAACGCGTAGGTCGGCAGATGGCCGACCTCGTCGCCCTGCACACGGCGACGACGACGGCCGTCTGAGTCTCAGATCAGGCTCAGGCCACCGTCGATGGTGACGACGGTGCCGGTGGTGTAACCCGACCGGTCCGAAGCGAGAAACGCTGCCATATCGGCGATCTCGCGCGGATGGGCCGGGCGGCCGAAGGGGAAATCGGCGGCCATCTCGGCGAAGCGGGCATTGTGCTCGATGAGCGCGGCGATGCGCGCCGTAGCCACCGGACCCGGGTTGATGCCGACCACCCGGATGCCGTCGCGCCAGCTACGACTGCCCAGGGCGCGAGTGAAGGCCATGAGCGCGGCATTGGCGGTGCTGCCCGCGATGTACTCGGCGTCGGGACGCTCGCCCGCCGCGCCGATCACATTCACGACCACGCCCCGGCCCTGTTCCTTCATGCGGGCGTAGACGAGGCGGCTCAGGTTGATGTAGCCGAACACCTTCAGCTCCCACCCGTGCCGCCAGGCCTGCTCGTCGACCGCGGCGAGGGAACCGCCGGGCATGTCCCCGGCATTGTTGACCAGAATATCCGGCGCGCCGGCGAGAGCCGCGAGCCGCTCGATATCGGCGGCCTCGCGCAGGTCGGCCGGGTGGGTGTGGACCTCGACGCCATGCACGGCGCGCAGCCGCTCGGCGAGGTCGTCGAGGCGTTCCTTGCCGCGGGCGGCGAGATGCAGATGGCAGCCTTCGGCGGCCAGTACGCGCGCGATCTCCGCGCCGATGCCGGCGGACGCGCCGGTGATGAGGGCGGTTCGCCCGGTGAGTCCCAGATCCATGTGCTCGATTCCTGATTCAGTGGGCGGGGGCGGGTTCGATGCCGGACAGGCCGAGGGCGCGCTGGAAGACGCTGTCCCGCAGCCGGGCCGGGATGCGGGAGAGCCATACCGCCAGCCGCGCATCGGTTCCCGCGATATAGACGGCTTTCGGGCGCCGGGCCGCGACGGCCCGGACGATGGCGGCGGCCGCGACCTCCGGCGGGGCGTACCGCTGTCCGGCGGCCGCCGTGTCGAAGGCCACCAGCTGGCGTTCGTAGAGTTTCACCGTCCGCGGATCGGCCTGTGCCCGTGCGGATTCGGCGGCGGCGGTGGACTTGGCGAAGATTTCGGTGCGCATGGCCCCGGGCTGCACGATCGACACCGGGATACGCCACGGGGCCAGCTCGACCCGCAGTGATTCCGAATACGACTCCAGCGCGGACTTGCTCGCGCCGATCGGGCCCAGGAACGGGAAGGCGGCCCGGGCGCTGGCCGCGCTGACATTGACGATGCGGCCCCCGCCGGCGCGTAGCAGCGGCAGGAACGCCTGGATGACGCGCACGGGGCCGTGCACATTGACCTCGAACTGGCGATGCCATTCCTGGATGGGCACCAGTTCGACGGGGCCCTGCACGAGTACGCCCGCATTGTTGATCACAGCGTGCAGGCCGTGCCCGTCCTGGGATTTGTCGATGTATTCGGCGGCCGCGGCGACGCTGCCGGGGTCGGTGACGTCGAGGGCGATCTGGGTGATGCCGGGGGCATCGAGCTCGGGCGCCGGTGTGCGGACACCGGCGTAGACGTGAAATCCCTTGGCGGTCAGGGTCTGTGCGCAGGCACGGCCGATGCCGCCGTTCGCGCCGGTCAGCAGGATGGCGCGCACGTTGGTGGGTGCTGTCATGGGAAAGCCTCGGATCGAGTCGCGGTTGATTCGCATATACCCGGGTACATAACCAAGGGTACATGTACCAAGGGACATGTCAATGGATGCGAGTACCCCTGTCGATGCGAATTCCGGTGTGGTGCGGGTGTTTACCGATCCTCGGCGATCTCGTCGCGCGCCCATTCCGCCCATTCCGCCAGCGCCTCGTAGAGCCGGATCCCCGCCTCGACGGTGATCCGCTTGGACTTGGCGTGCGGGTCGTCGCCGAAATCGCCGCGGTCCTTGGCCAGCGCGAGCTCCCGGTACATGGCCGCGGTGTCGCCGAAGAACTTGGCCTCGCGCTCGAGATGCTCGTCCAGATCGGCGGGGTCCATCAGCCAGGAGAAGAAGGACCGCAGCAGCGGTTCCACCCGCAGCGTGTGGTCGACCTCCTCCTCGACCAGCCAGCGGCGCACCTCGGCCAGGCCCGACTCGGTGATCCGGTACGCCTTGCGGCCCCGCGCGCCCTCGCTGTCGATCTCGATCATCCCGGCCTGGGCCAGCTTGCCCAGTTCGGCGTAGATCTTGGGGTGCCGGGCGGGCCACACCGGGCCCAGCGCCTCCTGGAACCGCTGGGCCAGGTCGTACCCGCTGGCGGGGCCCTCCGCCAGCAACCCCAGCAACCCATGCCGCAGCGACATGCCACACCCTTTCGTCGAGCCTCAGCCCATCATGACATTCGGCTATCGAGGGCCGGCCGCCGCGAGTACCGCCTCGACCTCGTCCGCCGCCGGAACCGATGCGCTGGCGCCCAATTTCGTGGTGGCCAGGGCCCCGGCCGCGCAGGCCCAGGCGAGCGCGGCCGCCGGACCCTCGTGCCAGTGCGCGGCGAGCGCTCCGGTGAAGGTGTCGCCCGCACCGGTGGTGTCCACCACCCGCACCGGAAAACCGGGGTGGGAGAGCGCGAGCCCACCGGGGCCTCGATAGGACGCGCCCGCACCGCCGAGCGTGGTGACGACGTGCGGGACGTCGCGCAACGCGGACTCCAGGCGCGCGGCCTCGCCCTCGTTGACCACGGCGATATCGACCTCGGCCCAGACTTCGTCCGGAAGGTCCCGCACCGGAGAGGGATTCAACAGCACCACGGTGCCGTTGGCCCGCGCGTGCCGCGCGGCCGCGAGCACCGCCGGCGCCGGAATCTCCAACTGGCACAGCAGCACATCCGCGGCCGCGACCGTCTCCAGATCCGCCGCGCTCAAATCCGTCATCCGCCCGTTGGCCCCCGCCACCACGATGATGGTGTTCTCGCCGCCGACGTCCACCACGATGGTGGCGATCCCGCACGGCCCGTCCACCTCCCGCAGCCGCGCGACCCCGACCCCGTCCTCCCGCAACACCTTTCGCAGCGCTTCCGCGAACACATCCGACCCGACCGCGCCGACGAACTCGACCTCCGCGCCGGCTCGGCGCGCCGCGATCGCCTGATTCGACCCCTTCCCGCCCGGCACCAGCGCGAACCCGTCCCCGGACACCGTCTCCCCGGCCTCCGGACGCCGCCCCACGGTCGTCACCAGATCCATATTGATGCTGCCCACCACCGCGATTCGCGCCATGGCCGGGACCCTAGTGCAGCCGGATCAGCCGAGGGCGGATTCGACGGTGGCGACGGCCTCGGGGGTGACCGGGTCGAGGATGTCGTCGAAGTCGTGGTGCTTCTCCACGTACGCCTTCACGAACGGGCAGACGGGGACGATGCGGCGGCCCGCCGCGCGGGTGGCGGTGAGGGCGGCCGAGATCAGCTTGGAGGCCAGGCCCTGACCGGCGTAGGCATCGTCGATCTCGGTGTGGAAGAAGATGCGCTGACGGCCGTGGTCGACATAGGCGGTGAGGCCCGCGCGGGTCTCGCCGACCTTGATGCCGAAGAACTGGGGGACGGTGTCGGTGGACTGGGTGATGGTCGGTTCGGTGGTGGTCATACGCGCTCGCTTCCGGTGGTCGGGATGTGGTGATCGGGTTCCAGGGGTGCGCTCGCCACGGCGGAGAAGGTGCGGCATTCGGGCTCGCACTCGGGCGGGGCGGTGCGCAGGGCGTCGTCGCGGACGGTGAAGAAGGCCAGGGCGGCGGCCGCGAGCATGAGAACGGAGCAGGTCACGATGGCCAGGTGGAAGCCGTGCGCGAAATCGGGCGGGTTGGTGTACGCCGCGCCGGTGAGACCCGCGAGCGGCGGGATGGCGGCGACGCCGAGCAGCCCCGCCGCGCGGGCGACCGCGTTGTTGACGCCGCTGGCCACGCCCGCGTGCCGTTCGTCGGCGGTGGCCAGCACGGTCGCGGTCAGCGGAGCCACCGCCAGGGTCAGGCCGAGGCCGAAAACCAGTGCGGCGGGCAGGACATCGCGCAGATACGAGGTGTGCAGGCCGACCCGGGTCATGAGCAGCATGCCCGCCGCCGCCAGCAGCACGCCGATGGTGATGGGCAGGCGCGGGCCGATGCGCTGGGCGAGTGCGCCCGCGCGGGCCGAGAACAGCAGCATCAGCACGGTCACCGGCAGCATGGCCGTACCCGCGGCGATCGGATTGAACCCGGACACCACCTGCAGGGTCAGCACCAGCAGGAAGAACACCACGCTCATCGCCCCGTACATGACGAAGGTGACCACATTGATCGCGCTGAACTGCTTGGCGGAGAAGATGGTCACCGGCAGCATGGCCGCAGGATCCTCGTCCGGGCGCGAGCGCCGCCGCTCCACGATCACGAACGCCGCACCTGCCGCGATCCCCGCGATCGCGCCGCCCCACAACAGCATTCGATTCGCGTCGTGTTCGGGGGCCATGGTCAGCGCGTAGGTCAGTCCAGCCAGGCACAGCGCCGCCAGCACCGCGCCCAGGACGTCGAACCGCCCGTGCGCGCCGACATCCCGCGTCTCGGGCACGTGCTCGACGGTCACCGCGATCACCAAGGCGGCCAACGGAATATTGAGCAGGAACACCCACCGCCATCCGGCCGCCTCCACCAGCCAGCCGCCCAGGAACGGCCCGATGGCTCCGGCCACGCCGCCCAGCCCGGACCAGGCCCCGACGGCCCGCGCTCGTTCCCCGGGCGCGAACGAGGCCTGGATGATGGCCAGCGATCCGGGTGTCAGCAGCGCACCGCCCACGCCCTGCAACGCGCGCGCCGCGATCAGCATCGAAATGTCCTGCGCCGCACCGCACAATGCCGAGGCGACGGCGAACCACACCACCCCGATCAGGAACACCCGCCGCCGCCCGTACCGGTCGCCCAGCGACCCGCCGAGCAGGATCAATCCGGCCAGGGTCAGCGTGTACGCGTTGACGGTCCACTGCAGGCCCGCCATGGACGCGCCGAACTCGTCCCCGATCCGCGGCAGGGCCACATTGACGACGGTGGCGTCCAGCATGGCCATCCCCGAACCGAGGACGGTGGCCAGCAGGACCCATCGACCGATGCCCGAGGACAACCGGATGCTCGCGGTCATGGGTCCAAGGTAACAACCTGCCCGCGACCGGCATCCGAACTGATCAGTAATCTGTCGGTATGACTGCTTCCACGACCACCGACCGGGACGCCGTCCGCGAGGCGGTGCACGACGCGGCGCGCCGGGCTCGGGTCGCGTCGCGGACGCTGGCCCAGCTCACCACGGCGCAGAAGGACGCCGCGCTGCACGCCGCGGCCGACGCGCTGCTCGCGGCCGCGGCCGCCGTCCTCGCGGCCAATGCCGAGGACATCGAGATCGCCAAGGCCGGCGGCACCGCCGAATCCCAGCTGGACCGGCTGCGGCTGACCGAGGCCCGGGTCGACGGGATCGCGGCCGGGCTGCGGCAGGTGGCCGCGCTGCCGGACCCGATCGGCGACGTGGTGCGCGGCAAGACGCTGCCCAACGGCCTCGAGATCCGCCAGGTGCGGGTGCCGCTCGGCGTGGTCGGCATGGTGTACGAGGCGCGGCCGAACGTCACGGTCGACGCCTTCGGGCTGGCGCTCAAGTCGGGCAACGCCGCGCTGCTGCGCGGATCGTCCTCGGCCGCGAACTCCAATGCCGCCCTGGTGAAGGTGCTGCGGGAAGCCCTTGAAGCGCAGGGTCTTCCGGCCGACGCCGTGCAGCTGCTGCCCTCCGAGGACCGCTCCAGCGTGACCCACCTGATCCAGGCCCGCGGCCTGGTCGACGTGGTGATCCCGCGCGGCGGCGCGGGCCTGATCAACGCCGTGGTGCGCGACGCGCTGGTGCCGACCATCGAGACCGGCACCGGCAACTGCCACGTCTTCGTCCACAAGGACGCGGATCTGGATATGGCCGAGTCCATCCTGATCAATGCCAAGACCCGGCGGCCCTCGGTGTGCAACACCGCCGAGACGGTCCTCATCGACCGGGCCATCGCCGAGGTCGCGGTGCCGCGCATGATCCGGGCGCTCGAGGACAAGGGCGTCACCATCCACGGTGACCTGCCGGGCCTGGTGCCCGCCACCGACACCGACTGGGCCGACGAATACCTGTCCCTGGACATCGCTTTGAAGGTTGTCGACGATCTCGACGCCGCGGTCGACCACATCAACGAGTGGGGCACCGGCCACACCGAGGCCATCGTGACCGCCGACCTGAAGGCCGCGCGCGAGTTCAGCGCCCGCGTGGACGCCGCCGCCGTCATGGTCAACGCCTCCACCGCGTTCACCGACGGCGAGCAGTTCGGCTTCGGCGCGGAGATCGGCATCTCGACCCAGAAGCTGCACGCCCGCGGACCCATGGGCCTGCCCGAACTGACGTCCACCAAGTGGATCGTGTGGGGCGACGGGCAAATTCGCCCCGTGTAGGAGAACCCGGCTTCCGCCGGCTGAATTGGGGTCCGGGGGTTTCCTCCCGGGACCCCCGAAAGTAGGAGGACTGCCCGTGGCTCCGACCACCGCGCCCACCCAGGAGCCGATCTTCTCGTCGGTCGACGATGTGATCGAGCGGCTGGCCCGCACCGGCTATCTGGCCGACAAGGCCACCGCCACCTCGGTTTTCCTCGCCGACCGGCTCGGCAAGCCACTGCTCATCGAGGGCCCCGCGGGTGTCGGCAAGACCGAGCTGTCCAAGGCCGTCGCCCAGGTCGCGGGCGCGGAACTGGTGCGGTTGCAGTGCTACGAGGGCGTGGACGAGGCGCGGGCGCTCTACGAGTGGAACCACGCCAAGCAGATCCTGCGCATCCAGGCGTCCTCGGAGAACGACTGGGCCGAGACCAAGGCCGACGTCTTCACCGAGGAGTTCCTGCTGGAACGCCCGCTGCTCACCGCCATCCGGCGCGACGAGCCGACGGTGCTGCTCATCGACGAGACCGACAAGGCCGACGTCGAGATCGAGGGCCTGCTGCTCGAGGTGCTCAGCGACTTCACCGTCACCGTGCCGGAACTGGGCACCATCGCGGCGAGCCGCAAGCCGTTCGTGGTGCTCACCTCCAATGCCACCCGCGAGCTGTCCGAGGCGCTCAAGCGGCGCTGCCTGTACCTGCACATCGACTTCCCCGACGAGGAGCTCGAGCGTCGCATCCTGGCCAGCCGGGTGCCGGAGCTGAAGCCCGCCGTCGCGGCGCAGCTGGTGCGGATCGTGCACGTGTTGCGCGGCATGCAGCTCAAGAAGCTGCCCTCGGTCGCGGAATCCATCGACTGGGCGCGCACCCTGCTCGCCCTGGGCGCCAAGGACCTCGACGACAAGACCGTGCGCGCGACCCTCGGCGTGGTGCTCAAGCACCAGGCCGACCACGTGCGCGCCCAGGCCGAGCTGAAGCTGGCCTGACGTCATGGCGGGCACGGGCCGGGAGAACACGTCGCGCGGGCTGGTGTCGGCGGCCATGCGGGCCTTCACCAGCAATGCCACTCCCGCCGAGCCGGTGACCGCGGTCCCGGGGCCGACGGCCGAGCACGGCCTGCCGGGGCATCTGGTCGGCTTCGTGGAAGCGTTGCGCCGCCGGGGAATTCCGGTCGGGCCGTCCGAAACCGTGGACGCCGGACAGGTTCTCACCGTCCTGGACCTGATGGACCGCGAGGCCCTGCGCGAGGGCCTGGCGTGCGCGCTGCTGCGCCGCACCACCCAGCGCGCCACCTTCGACGGCATGTTCGACCTGTGGTTCCCGGCCGCGCTCGGGGAGCGGATCGGGGCCGAGGAGATCGAGTTGCCGGTCAAGCCCGACGGCTCGGTCGACATCCTCGAACTGCGGAAGATGCTGGCGGAGCTGCTGGTTCAGGACCCCTCCGGCGAGCAGGCACAGCAGTTGCAGGCGCTGGCCGCGCAGATGGTCGACCAGATGGGCCAGTACCAGGCCGCGGGCGGACCGTCCTTCTCCGCCTATCAGACCCTCAAGGATCTCCAGCCCGAACTGCTGGTGAGCAAGATTCTCGCCGGTCTGGCCCAGGGCATGGACAACTCCGACTTCGACACCGAGGTCGCCCGCCGCGCGGCGCGCCAGCGCATCAAGGACTTCCGCGGCACGGTGGAGGCCGAGACCCGCCGCCGCGTCGCCGAACGCATCGGCCGCGAACGCGTCGCCACCTACGGCGTGG
Source organism: Nocardia sp. NPDC059764 (assembly GCF_042732555.1). Classification (NCBI taxonomy): domain Bacteria; kingdom Bacillati; phylum Actinomycetota; class Actinomycetes; order Mycobacteriales; family Nocardiaceae; genus Nocardia; species Nocardia sp. NPDC059764. The sequence continues at coordinate 20,120 of NZ_JBHWHH010000084.1, read as the reverse complement.
CCCGTCAGGCCGAGGACGCCGACTTCCTGCGCATCTCCCAGAACGAACTCGACGAACTGCGCCGCGGCAGCCAGCGCCTGGCCCGAGTCCTGGCCTCCCGCTTGGCGGCTCGCCGCCGCCGCTCCCGGCGCGGCGAGATCGACCTGCGCAAGACCATGCGCAAATCCATGTCCACCGGCGGCGTCCCCGTCAACCTGGTCACCCGCAAGCCGCGCCCCGGCCGCCCGGATCTGGTGCTGCTGTGCGACATCTCGGGCTCGGTGGCCGGATTCTCCAGCTTCACCATGCTGCTGGTGAACGCCCTGCGCGAACAGTTCTCCCGGGTCCGCATCTTCGCCTTCGTGGACCGCGTGGACGAGGTGACCGGCCTGTTCGACGCCGCCACCCCGCTCGACCAACTGACCCGCCGCATCTTCACCGAGGCCGAGGTCGTCGGCATCGAGGGCCACTCCGACTACGGCTCCGCCCTCGAGGGTTTCGCCGAACGCTTCCCCGACGCCGTCACCAGCCGCACCTCGCTGCTCATCCTCGGCGACGCCCGCACCAACTATCGCGACCCCGCCCTCGACACCCTGCGGCAGCTCGTCGAGACCGCCAAACACGCCCACTGGCTCAATCCCGAGGCCGAAAAGATGTGGGGCACAGGCGATTCCGCCGCCGACCGCTACGCCGACATCATCGACATGCACGAATGCCGCTCCGCCCGCCAGCTCACCGCCCTGGTCGGCCGCCTCCTCCCCGTCTAGGAGCTCAGCCGGCCAGGAAGGACAGGCGCACCTGGCGGATCGGGTTGTCGACATTGAGGTCGACCATCGCGATGGACTGCCAGGTGCCCAGGGCCAGTTCGCCGCGGAGGACCGGGATGGTCGCGTAGGGGGCGATCAGGGCGGGCATCACGTGGGAGCGGCCGTGTCCGGGGGAGCCGTGCGCGTGCCGCCAGCGGTCGTCGGCGGGGAGCAGCTCGCGCAGGGCGGCCAGCAGGTCGTCGTCGCTGCGCGCGCCGAGTTCGATCAGTGCGATGCCCGCGGTCGCGTGGGGGACGAAGACGTGCAGCAGGCCGTCGCCGCCGGCGGTCACCTCGCGGAGGAAGGCCGCGCACTGCGGCGTGAGGTCGTGGACGACTTCGCTGCGGCCGGTTTTCACTTCGATGAGGGTGCTCTGCATGACCACCATCGTCCTCCAGAGGGCCGCCGCTGCGCGGTAGGCGGCTCAGCCCCCGGTAAGCTCGCGTTTCGTGCATACGAACGGCCGCCGCAAGCTGGGCGTGATGGGTGGCACCTTCGACCCCATCCACCACGGGCACCTGGTCGCGGCCAGTGAGGTCGCCAACCGGTTCGACCTGGACGAAGTGATCTTCGTCCCGACCGGGCAGCCCTGGCAGAAGGGGGACCGGCCGGTCAGTCCGGCCGAGGACCGCTATCTGATGACGGTCATCGCCACCGCCTCCAACCCGCGGTTCTCGGTCAGCCGCGTGGACGTGGACCGCGGCAAGGAGACCTACACCGTCGACACCCTACGTGACCTGGCCGAACAGCACCCCGACGCGGATCTGTACTTCATCACCGGAGCGGACGCGCTGGCCAGCATCCTCACATGGCAGGATTGGTCGGAACTGTTCGAGCTGGCGAAATTCGTCGGCGTGACCCGTCCGGGGTACGAATTGAATATCGACCATCTCGCCGATCACCTCCGCGATTTCCCGGAGGGCACGGTCACGATGATCGAGATCCCGGCCCTGGCCATCTCGTCGAGCGAATGCCGGCGACGGGCGGCGGAGGGCCGGCCGGTGTGGTACCTCGTCCCGGACGGGGTCGTCCAATACATATCGAAACGGCACCTGTACGTGTCGCAAGAGCGTGCATTGTGAAAGTGCGCAGGGAAGAGGTAGCAGGGTGACAGCATCGGCAGAAGCGGTCAAGATGGCGACGGTGGCCGCACTGGCCGCCGACGAGAAGCTGGCCGTCGACGTGGTCGTGCTGGATGTCTCCGAGCAGCTGGTCATCACCGACTGCTTCGTCATCGCGTCCGCGCCCAACGAGCGCCAGGTCAACGCGATCGTCGACAATATCGAGGACAAGCTGCGCGACGCCGGACACAAGCCGGTGCGCCGCGAGGGCACCCGCGAGGGCCGCTGGGCGCTGCTCGACTACGTCGAGATCGTGGTGCACGTGCAGCACGAGGACGAGCGCGACTTCTACGGCCTGGAACGACTGTGGAAGGACTGCCCGCAGGTGGCGGTCGAGGGGATCGGCGACCCGCGGACCGCGGCAGCGGACCGGGACGCCACGACAGATGAAGACAAGGCTGGGGACGACGAGTGAGCAAGATGGCCGGCGTCCGCCGGTTGATTCTGCTGCGGCACGGACAGACCGAATGGAATGCCACCGACCGCATGCAGGGCCAGACCGATACCGAACTCAGTGACATCGGCCGGCGCCAGGCCAAGGACTGCGCCCCCGATATGGCGACCAATGACCTGATCGCCATCGTCTCCTCCGATCTCAAGCGCGCCCACGACACCGCGCTGGCCGTCGCCGAATGCGCCGCCATGCCGGTCGTCACCGACCCGCGCCTGCGCGAGACCAACCTCGGCGACTGGGAGGGCATGGACCACCGCCAGGTCGACGCCCAGTTCCCCGGCGCGCGCAAGGCATGGCGGCTCGACGCCCGCTTCACCCCGCCCGGCGGCGAATCCAAGCTCGAGGTCGGCGCGCGTTCGCTGCCCGTGGTGCAGGAACTCTTCGCCACCCGCGAGGACTGGCCCGGCAGCAGCGTCATGCTGGTCGCGCACGGCGGGCTCATCGCGGCCCTCACCGCGGCCCTGCTGGAACTGCCCGAGTCCAGCTGGCCCGCCCTGGGCGGCCTCGCCAACACCAGCTGGGTGCAGCTGACCAGCCACGGCCCCGGCATCGACCGGCCCGGCTGGCGACTGGACGTGTGGAACGCGGTCGCCAAGGCGGCTCCCGATGGCCTCTGACAACGGTGCCGGCCGGCCGAAGAGCGCAGCGGCAGCCGATGATTCGGTGATCGAGACCGCGCCGCAGCGCAAGGTGCTGGTCGTGGTCGCGGACTCGCTGTCCTACTTCGGCCCCAAAGGCGGTCTGCCCGCGGACCATCCGCGCATCTGGCCCAATCTCGTTGCCGCCGAACTCGACTGGGACGTCGAACTGGTCGCGCGCATCGGATGGACCTGCCGGGACGCCTACTGGGCGCTGATCGGCGATCCGCGCGTGTGGGCCGCCGTGCCGAACGCCGGGGCGGTCGTATTCGCCACCGGCGGTATGGATTCGCTGCCCTCGCCGCTGCCCACCGCGCTGCGGGAGCTCATCCGCTACACGCGTCCGGCGGCCCTGCGCCGCCGGGTGCGCGAGGCCTACAACTGGCTGCAGCCGCGGCTGTCCCCGCTGGGCTGGCCGGTGGCGTTGCCGCCCGAGGTCAGCGTGGACTACCTGGAGCAGTCGCGGAACTCGCTGGCGCAGTTGCGGCCCGAGCTGCCGTTCGTGGCGGTGCTGCCGTCGGTGCACAAGTGCGAGGCCTACGCCGAGGTGCACACCGGCCGCGAACCCATGGTGCGGGCCGTGACCGAGTGGGCCGCCGAACACGACGTGCCGCTGGTGGACCTCGGGGAAGCCGTGCGCGACAACGTGTTCAACGGTCCGGCCAACCCCGACGGCATCCACTGGGGCTGGGAGGGCCACACCGCGGTCGCGCGGGCCATGGTCAAGGTGCTGACCGAGGTGACGACCGACGAGGTACAACCTGCATGACCGTGGTGGTGGTGACCGACTCGTCGGCCAGTCTCCCGGCCGAACTCGCCGTCGACCTGGGGGTGCTGGCGGTGCCGTTGCACGTGCTGGTCGACGACCGCGAGATGCGCGAGGGCGTCGACGAGTGCGAGATCGACTACGGGACCTCGCAGGTCACCACCTCCGCCGCCTCACCTGGTGAGCTGCGCGCGGTCTACGAGCGCGCGCTGGAACTCAGCGACGGCGACGGCGTGGTGGCCGTGCACATCTCGCGGCAGCTGTCGGGCACCTGGGAGGCCGGACGGCATGCGGTGCGCGATATGGACGCCGCCCACCGCATCCGGCTGGTGGATTCGCTCAGCGCCGGGCTCGGTACCGGCCTGCCCGTGCTCGCGGCCGCCCGCCGCGCCCGCTCGGGCGAAACCCTCGACGTGGTCTACGACTCGGCGGTCGCGGCCGCCAGCCGCGGACGGGCGTTCATCGTGGTCAACCGGACCGAGCAGTTGCGCCGCGGCGGCCGATTGACCTCCGCCGCCGCCTTCTTCGGCTCCGAACTGGTGACCAAGCCGATCCTGCAGATGGTCGACGGCCGCCTGGAACTCCGCGAGAAGGCCCGGACCCGGTCGAAGGCGTTCACCAAACTCGTCGCCGCCGCGGTCGACGCGGCCGGTGAGGACGGCGCGGCGGTCGCCGTCCAGCACCTCGGCGCGGAGGACGCCGCCTCCACCATCGCGACTCAACTCCAATCCCTCATCCCCGGCATCCGCGAGGTGATCATCTCCGAGTTCGGACCGACCCTGGGCGTCCACCTGGGCGTGGGGGCCGTCGGCGCACTGGTCGTCCCGGGCGGCTGCGGCTGACAGAGTCCCCGCTCACCGCGGGGAACTGCGGGTCGGCCAGTGTCACCGGCTGGGGTGGGATGACGGGGCCGGTGCTGGAAATCTGCTTGTCCACAACGGGTTTCTGTATCCACAGCCCGACGAGAACGCCAGGTCGCGGTCCCGGCTCGAGCGGCCCCGGCTCCTACCGTGAGCCCCATGCCGCAACTCGACGAACGCACTCCACTTCAGCGCCTCACCGACCGCCCGGACAGCGAACCCCGTCCGAGCCCAACGGAATTCACCCCCGGCCGCCCGCACGCGCCCCGCTGGGACGAGGAATCGCTCGACGACCTTCGAGACCCCGACTCCGCCCCTCCCGCCTGGCTCTCCGAGCCGTGCGGCCCCGTCTCCCTCTGGCACGAACGCCTGGTCCCCGAACGCTTCCGCGGCACCCGCTGGGACCCGGGCCCGCGGGGTGTCCTCGTCCTCGCCGCCCTGGCCGTGGTCGCCATCCTTCTCGCCGCCTACGTGTCCCTGCGGGAAACCCCTGTCTCCCAACCGGTCCCACCCATCGCACCCCTCAGTGACGCCGCACCGGCCGGCCAGGATTCGCCGGCGATCGCCGCGACCGAACCCGTCGCGTCAGCAGGCGCCGCGCCGCGGACGGCCGTTCCCGCACCGGCCGCGCCAGGTCCCGCCGTCCCGCCATCGGGTCGGAACCCGATCGTCCCCACCGCCGTTCCGACGCCGGGCGGGACCGCCGCGTCGTCGGAGCTGGTTGTCAGCGTCATCGGTTTGGTCGAGCACGCTGGTCTCCGTCGATTGCAGACCGGAGCTCGGGTGGCCGATGCCCTGCGCGCCGCCGTCCCGCGACCCGAGGCGGACCTGTCGACCCTCAACCTCGCCCAGCAGCTCACCGACGGCGACCAGATCGTCGTCGCTCGTGCGGCACCACGCACAACGCCCACCCGGGTCGGGAGCACGATCGTGAATTCCGCTCACTCCACCACCGATTCGCCCGTCGCTACCGGACCGCCCCGCTCGACCGCCGCGGCCGCGAGAGTGAACCTCAACACCGCCACCGAATCCGAACTCGACACCCTTCCCGGCGTCGGACCGGTCACCGCGAAAGCGATCCTCACCGGGCGGGCCCGCCACGGCCGCTTCACCTCCGTCGACCAGCTCGCCGAAATCGACGGGATCGGGCACTCCCGGCTCAACCGCCTCCGCGACCGGGTCACCACATGAGCGCCGTGAGATGCGCTGTCGCGCTGCGGGAGAGGCGGCGGGCCGAGTCGGTGCTCCGGTGGACGCCACCGCCGCGCACCGGATCCGCAGGGGGTGTCCGCGCCGCGGGCAGGGCCGGTCGGCGGACCGGTGGGTGGTGGAGTAGCGAGTCGGGGTGGCGGCGATGACGGCCGACGACGTGGCGGTGGGTGCGGACCGCGGACCGGCCGACGCACCGGAGGTGCTGGATGCTCGGCTGGTGCCTGCGGCGGTGTGCGGGTGGGGTGCAACGGTTGTCGCCGTGGTGGTGGGGTGGCAGGCGGGCGTCGGGGTCGCGGCCGGGTGTGCGGCGGCCGGGGTGGGCGTGTCCGCCCTGGCTGTTCGGCGGGCTCGGGTGGGCCGTGGTGGTGGGGTGGTCTGGGTCGTGTTGGGGGCCTTGCTGATCGGGGCGGGGTTCGGGTTGGCGGGGGCATCGCATGCACATCGGGTGCGGGAGCATCCGCTGGGGGCGGTGCGGGCCGGGCAGCGGATCGTCGCGGTGGTGGAACTGGGCGAGGATCCGAAGCGATTGTCGGGCAAGGCGTTCGGTGGTCCGAAGGTGATGGTGCGGGGTGAATTGGTCGAGTACCGAGTGGGCGGACGGATCGTGCGGGCGGGCGGTGCGGTCACCGTGCTGGCTCCGGCGGGCGGGTGGCGGACGTTGATGCCGGGGCAGCGGGTGGAATTCGGGGCGCGCGTGGGGCGTCCGTGGCGCGCCGACCTGACGGTGGCGGTGCTGCGGGCCGATGGCGCTCCGGTCGCGGCGGGTACGGCGCCGTGGTGGCAGCGTGCCGCCGGGCAGGTGCGTGGGGATTTCGGTAGCTCCGCGCGTCGGGCACTGTCGGATGACGCGGCGGGACTGCTACCCGGGTTGGTCATCGGCGATACGTCGGGTCTGACCGAGCACGTCGCGGAGAACTTCCGCGAGGTGGATCTGGCTCACTTGACCGCTGTCAGCGGGGCGAACATCACGATCCTGCTGGGGGCCGTGCTGGTTTCGATGCGCGCGCTCACGGTGGATCCGCGGGTCGGGGCGGTGGCGGCGGGCGCCGCGCTGGTCATGTTCGTGATCCTGGCCCGGCCGTCGCCGAGCGTGCTGCGGGCCGCCGTCATGGGAGCGATCGCGCTGCTGGCGGTGTGCACCGGCCGCCGGAAGCATGCGCTACCCGCGCTGTGCGCCGCGGTGATCGGGCTGCTGGCGTGGTCGCCGGGGTTGGCGGTGGATGCCGGGTTCGCGCTGTCGGTGCTGGCCACGGCGGGACTGATCGTGATCGCGCCGGGCTGGTCGGAATGGCTTCGGGCGCATGGCTGGTGGCGGATTCCGGCGGACTCGTTCGCGGTGGCCGCCGCGGCCTTCGTGGTCACCACCCCGCTGGTGATCGCCATGACCGGCCACCTCAGCCTGGTGGCCATCGCGGTGAACATGCTGGTGGAGCCGGTGATCGCGCCCATCACCGTCCTGGGGGCGCTGGGTGCGGTGCTCGCGGTGGTCTGGTCGCCACCCGCCGCGGTGGTCATCCACTGCACCGCCCCGCCGCTGTGGTGGCTGCTGACGGTGTCGGACCGGGCCGCGGCGCTGGGCGCGTCGGTCACCGTGCCCACCGGAGTGCGGTCGGGTCTGGTCGCGGCGGTGGTGTGCGGGCTGGTGCTCGCGGGGTTGTCGGGGCGGACTCGTAGGATCGTTGCGTGAACCAGCGACCCGCGCCCCTGCATCTCGTGCTCGGTGAAGAGGAACTGCTGATCGAACGGGCGGTGGCGGCCATCACCGCACAGGCTCGGGCCACCACCGCGGATCCCTCGGCGCTGCCGGTGGATCGGCGGCGGGCGGGCGATGCCAGCACCCCGGAATTGGCGGAGCTGCTGAGTCCCTCGCTCTTCGCGGAGGACCGGGTGATCGTGCTGGAGTCGGCGGCCGAGGCGGGCAAGGACGCGGTAGCGGTCATCCAGGACGCCGCGTCGTCACCGCCCGAGGGCGTGGTGCTGGTCGTGCTGCACAGCGGCGGCGGGCGAGCCAAGGCACTCGCACCGGCCCTGCAGAAGCTTGGCGCGGTCGTGCACAACTGCGCGAAGCTGACCAAGGCGGGGGAGCGGGTCGAGTTCGTGCGCAACGAGTTCCGGGCCGCCAATGTGAAGGTGTCCGCCGACGTGGTGCAGGCCCTGCTCGAGGCGGTCGGCTCGGATCTGCGGGAACTGGCCGCCGCCAGTTCACAGTTGGCCGCCGACACCGGCGGCAAGGTGGACATCGCCGCGGTGCGGCAGTACTACTCCGGCAAGGCCGAGGTGACCGGATTCGAGGTCGCGGACCTGGCCGTGTCGGGGGACCGCCCCGCCGCCATGGAGGCGCTGCGCTGGGCCATCGACCGGGGCGTGCCCGCGGTGCTGCTCGCCGACGCCCTCGCGGATTCGGTGCACACCATCGCCCGCGTCGGATCGGCCGGGCGCGGAGACCCGTTCAAGATGGCGGGCGACCTCGGCATGCCGCCGTGGAAGGTGAAGAAGGCCCAGGGGCAGGCGCGCGGCTGGACCGGCGCGACCATCGGCGCGGCCCTGCAGGTGGTGGCCGGACTCAACGCCGACGTGAAGGGTCAGGCCGCCGACGCGGATTACGCGTTGGAGCACGCGCTCTCGCGGATTCTGGACCTGCGCGAGAGCGCCTCGTAGGCGCGGCGGGGGAGCGCCGCGCCCTGGGAGACTAGGCCTCCGGCTTCCAGATGATCTTGCCGCCCTGGAAGTCCTGGGCCTTGCCGCCCTCGTAGTCGTACTCGTCGCCGCTCGGGAAGCCGTAGCGGCCGTTCTCGGCGCCATTGCGCACCCAGGTGTCGCGGATCGCGCCCCACACGATGTGGGTGCCCGTCTTCTGGGTGGAGTAGATCGCGCCGCCCTCGAACAGCTGGATGTGGGTCGAGGAGCTGTTGGTCTTGTTCTCGTCGGCGATGGGGAAGCCGAGCGGGCTGTTCTCCCAGCCGACGGAGGCGAACTTGTCGCGGATCACGCCGCTGAGCACGTGGGTACCCGAGCCGACCGACCAGTAGATGGACCCGCCCTGGAAGTGCTGGAAGCGACCGGGCTTGCCGGTCTGGCCCTCGTCGGTGACGGGGTACTTCAGCGAGCCCGACTCCGAGCCGGTGCCGCGCCACTTGTCGCGGATGGCGCCGCCGATGGCGTGCGCGTCGGTGGCCGGGGTCCAGTAGATGGAGGCGTTGTTGACGAAGTCCTGCTTCTTGCCGCCGCCGGCCGCGTCGGCCTCCGGGGTGGTCGGATCGCCGAAGAACTCCGGCCCGCCCGCCCGGTCGTATTCGGCCTCGATGGCCCCGCCCACCTCGAACGGGCCGATGGGCCGCGCGGTCGCGACACCCATTCCGGTGGTCAGCGCGACCGCGGCCACGCCGGCGGCCAGCGAGCCGCGGGTCCAGTAGGAACGGTTGTCACGCAGCGATGCCAAGAGAACTCTCCAGTACAGGTGTCGATGTCACCCCGACGGTGTCGCAGCCATCCTGCTGCGTGCCGCCGAAGTCAGCAAGTCTCTCCGACACAGTCGACACCACAACGGTTCCCGTTACAGGCGTCACAACTGATCTCGCGCCGATGGGGGTAACTCGCCGGGTACGCCCAAAATTGTTTCGGCTATCAACCGCCGGTCCGCATGCATGGCGGTCAACGGCACCGAGCCGTGCACTGAAGTCCCGGGGAGGCGGTACGACAAAAGCCGCCGTGGTCTTCGTGGCCACGGCGGCTGTTCTAAGCTTTGATCCGGTAAGTGCTACCGGAGTCGGATCAGCCGAGCTTGTTGAAGGCCAGCGAGATCGCCGACTTCTTGTTGGCGGCCTGGTTGGCGTGGATGACGCCCTTCGAGGCGGCCTTGTCCAGGCTCTTGCTCGCCGACTGCATCAGCTCGAGCGCCTTGTCCTTCTCGCCCGCAGCCGCGGCCTCGCGGAACTTGCGGATCGAGGTGCGCAGCGCGGACTTCACCGACTGGTTGCGCTGGCGCGCAAGCTCGTTGGTGCGAATCCGCTTCATCTGGGACTTGATGTTGGCCACGCCGGTTTCCTCGTGTTCCTTCGTTTGGTGTGTATGCGGGATGCAAAGTCTTCGTGCGCACTACGAGATGGGTAGTCGCAGCACCGACCGTCGAGGCTACCAGGCAAGGTGTCGGGCACGAAATCGGCCTGGTCCGCGACATGGACGAAACCAGAGATTTATCCCCGTCCAACTGCGCGTTGCCCCTGCGTGACGGACCATTTCCGCATGGCCGCGCTCACTCCCGCCGCACGTGCTCCCGCCGGGGTATTCGCTGGCTATCAGCCCGGACGCTATCACCGCGCCTACGACGAGATGTTCGATTCCGCAGGGCGCCCGCGCCCCCTACCGGGGCATATTCAATGCCCTGGCCGCCATCGACGCCGCGGACCTGGCCGCCCGCGCCGAGGCGCTGGACCGCGCCTTCGTCGATCAGGGCATCACCTTCTCGCTCTCGGGCCAGGAGCGGCCCTTCCCGCTCGACCTGATGCCCCGGGTGATCGCCGCCATCGAGTGGACCAGACTCGAGCGCGGCATCAAGCAGCGGGTACGCGCCCTGGAGGCCTTCCTCGCCGACGTCTACGGCGAGCAGACCATCCTGCGCGACGGCGTCATCCCCAAGCGCCTGGTCACCTCCTGCGCCCACTTCCACCGGGAGGCCGCGGGCCTGGTGCCGCCCAGCGGCGTCCGCATCCACGTGGCCGGAATCGACCTGGTGCGCGACGAGCACGGCGATGCACGTGGACCTGCGCCCGTTCGCGGTCAACGACGGCGACGACATCTGGGTGCTGCCGGGCGGACTGACCCGGGTGGCGCTGCCCGCGAACTCGCTGGTGGTGAATTCCAGTCAAGGGGGCGGTAGCAAGGACACCTGGGTGCTGTCCCCGAGAACGTCTGTGGCGCAACGGGAATTGGCGGGCTCGGAGCTGGTCGGCGAGTTGCACCTGAGCTCGGAGAGAGACCGATCAAGAGAGCCCTCGTTGATGCCGACCAATCAACAACAGCAGTGAACGACAATAGAATTCGCAGAGCGGGTGGCCGAGGCCTGCCTGCAGGAACTGGATCAACGGCTCAACAGCCGGTTCGCGGCCCGCCACGAGGCGCACCGCTTGCTCGGGCGGGCGCGCAGCGAGCTGGAGCTCTTGCCCTCGACGGTGCTGCTGGAGGACTTGCCCAGCCGGCTGCTGTGGTTGCAGCAGACCTGCCGCGAAGTCGGGGAGGCCGTGGCGCTGCAGTACTTCCACGCCGAGTCCTGGGTGGCGTGGACGGGATTGCACGGCCGCAATGCCGAGCGGATGGAGGAGCCGGTGTGATCGGTCAGGCCCGGAGGCGGGAGCGCGGCGTAACCACGCGGGGCCCCGTTCGCGCCGATGAGGAAACAGCATGAGCTGGCGCATGCGGGTGGTGCACACCACCGGATACGTCTACGACGCGCCGGTCACCCGGTCGTTCAACGAGGCCCCGGCTCACGCCGCGCGCCGACAGCCGGCAGAACGTGATCCTCAATCGCGTCGACACCGTGCCCTCGACCCGGTCCTACCGGTACACCGACCACTGGGGGACCGCCGTCACCGCCTTCGATCTGCACGCCCCGCACACCGAACTGGAGGTGACCAGCGCGTCGGTGGTCGAGACCGAGCCGGTCGCGGGCCCGCCCGAGGAGCTGTCCTGGGAGGAGCTGCGCGACGACGCCATCGGCGACCGCTTCGACGAACTGCTCGAACCCACCGAGTTCGTGCCCCGCGCGCGGCGGCTGGCCTCGGTGTCGCGGCAGCTGGCCCGCGGCGTGCCGCCCGCCAAAGCGGTTGTCCGCGCGGCCGAATGGGTGCACCGGGAGATGAACTACCTGGCCGGGACCACGTCGGTGCACACGTCCGCCGTGCAGGCGTACGCCGAACGGCAAGGCGTGTGCCAGGATTACGCGCACCTCACGCTGCTGCTGTTGCGCGGCATGCGGATTCCCAGCCGGTACGTCTCCGGCTATCTGCACCCCGATCCCGCCGCCGAGGTGGGCCACACCGTGGCGGGTCAGATGCACGCCTGGGTGGAGGCCTGGACCGGGCAGTGGTGGGGCTACGACCCGACCAACAACATCGCGGTCACCGAGCAACACGTCTCGGTCGGTGTCGGTCGTGATTACGCGGATGTGCCCCCCTTGAAAGGTATCTTCAGCGGAAGCGGCTCGACCGATCTCGACGTGGTGGTGGAAATAACCCGCCTGGCCTGAGGGTTCCGGCCCGCGCCGCTCGCTCTTCGCCGGTGCGTTGTCCATGCAAGCGGAAGGTAGCCGATGTCTCCCACAGCTCAGGAAGTCGCCGAGGATCTCACCGACCTACAACCACCCACCCTGGGGCGCAAGCTGTTCGCCGAGGCGCTCGGCACCTTCGTGCTGGTCCTGGGCGGCGTCGGCACCGCGGTGCTGGCCGGGAGCCGGGTCGGCGCGCTCGGCGTGGCACTGGCCTTCGGCCTGACCCTGCTGTTCCTGGTGTACGCGATCGGCCCGATCTCGGGCTGCCATGTGAACCCGGCGGTCACCGTCGGCCAGCTGCTGCTGGGCCGGGTGAACATCGTGGTCGCGGTGGGCTACTGGGTCGCGCAGATCGTGGGCGGTCTGATCGGTGGCGCGGTCATCTACGCCATCGCCAAGAACCTGCCGTCCTACGACCGCGCGAAAGACGGTCTGGGAGCGAACGGCTGGGGCGAGCACAGCCCGTCCAAGCTGGTGCTCGGTGACGTCACCACCAACGGCTACGGCCTGGCGGCGGCCATCACCGTCGAGGTGATCCTGACCGCGCTGCTGGTGTTCGTGGTGCTGGCCTCCACCGACCAGCTGTCGGACGTGCCGCTGGCGGGTCTGTCGATCGGCCTCACCCTGACCGTCATCCACCTGATCTCGATCCCGGTCGACAACACCTCGGTGAACCCGGCCCGCAGCCTGGCGGTGGCCTTCTACCAGGACGGCGCGCCCGCGCAGCTGTGGGTGTTCATCGTGTTCCCGCTGATCGGCGGCGCGCTGGGCGCGCTGGTCTACGCCCTGATGTTCGGCCGCTCGCGCAACGTGCTCAGCTGAGCGTCGCGCGGACTCGATCGGCCCCCGTTCCGTTCCGGAGCGGGGGCCGATCGCTTGTTCGGGAAAGCGCTAGTGCCAGTGGTATTCGGCGCACAGCCGGTGCGCGACCTTGTCGAACGTCTTGCGCGGCACGATCGCGCCCTCGCGGCGAATGCCCATTTCGGGGACATCGAGCACCCGGTCGAGCCGCACCCAGCTGTCGCGGCCCTCGTGATCCCACGGCCCGTTGCCGATCGCCACCCAGTTGTCGTGGCGCGCGTGATCGGCATTGGAGGACAGCATCAGCCCGAGCAGCGTGCCGCCCTCACGGCCCACCACCAGCACCGGCCGGTCCTTGCCGTTGTCCGGGTCCTCCTCGTAGGGCACCCAGGTCCACACGATCTCGCCCGGATCGGCGCGCCCGTCCAGCTGCGGGCTGTAGACGATCATCCGCGCGCGTTCCTGCGACGGCACCCCCGCCGAGGAGGTCGGCCGCACGTTCACCCCCGGACCCTTGCGCGGCGTCCCCACCGCCTTCAACGCGCGGTCCCAGACCGTCGACTGCCGCACCCGTCCGATCAACTTCGGCGCCTGCTGCGTGACGAGCTGGGTGCCCTGCTCCTTAGCCACGATCCCCAACTGCTTCCCCAGAGCGTTCCACCTGCCGGCCATGACACCGCAGCCTAACGGCGGACACCCCGATTCTCATCCGCAGTGGATTCGCCTGCGGCGACGGGTCGTTCACGTCCGGGGAAGACCGGGGCGAGGTCATCGGGTCCAACCCCGTAGACTTGCCGGTTGACATGCCGCTGTTTCGCCATGCCGAGGAGTGACTCCGATTAGCAGCTTCGCCGACAAGACGTTCACCGATCCCAGCCGGATCAGGAACTTCTGCATCATCGCGCACATCGACCACGGGAAATCGACCCTGGCCGACCGGATGCTGCAACTCACCGGTGTGGTCGAGGAGCGCGCCATGCGCGCCCAGTACCTGGACCGCATGGATATCGAGCGGGAACGCGGCATCACCATCAAGGCGCAGAACGTGCGGCTGCCGTGGAACGTCGACGGGGAGGACTACGTCCTGCACCTGATCGACACCCCCGGCCACGTCGACTTCACCTACGAGGTGTCACGGGCGCTCGAGGCCTGTGAGGGCGCGGTGCTGCTGGTCGACGCCGCGCAGGGCATCGAGGCGCAGACCCTGGCCAACCTATACCTGGCCATGGAGCGCGATCTCACGATCATCCCGGTGCTCAACAAGATCGACCTCCCGGCCGCGGACCCGGACCGCTACGCCGCCGAGATCGCGCACATCGTGGGCTGTGAGCCCGAGGACGTGCTGCGGGTGTCGGGTAAGACCGGCGTCGGCGTGCCCGAGCTGCTGAACAAGGTGATCGCGGAGATCCCCGCCCCGGTGGGCGACTCGGAGGCGCCGCCGCGCGCGCTCATCTTCGACTCCGTCTACGACACCTATCGCGGCGTGGTCACCTACGTGCGTGTGATCGACGGCAAGCTGACCCCGCGCCAGAAGATCAAGATGATGTCCACCGGCGCGCAGCACGAACTGCTCGAGATCGGCATCGTGTCGCCGGAACCCAAGCCCACCCAGGGGCTGGGCGTCGGCGAGGTGGGCTACCTCATCACCGGTGTGAAGGACGTCCGCCAGTCGAAGGTCGGTGACACCGTCACCACCGCCCGCGACGGCGCGACCCAGGCGCTGGCCGGCTACCAGGAACCGCGGCCGATGGTCTACTCCGGCCTCTACCCGGTCGACGGCTCCGACTATCCGGATCTGCGCGACGCCCTGGACAAGCTGCAGCTCAACGACGCCGCGCTGACCTATGTGCCGGAAACCTCGGTGGCCCTGGGCTTCGGCTTCCGCTGCGGCTTCCTGGGCCTGCTGCACATGGAGATCACCCGCGAGCGCCTGGAACGCGAGTTCGGCCTCGACCTGATCTCCACCGCGCCCAACGTGATCTACCGCGTGGTCATGGAGGACGGCACCGAGCACATCGTCACCAACCCGTCGTTCTGGCCCGAGGGCAAGGTGCGCGAGACCCACGAGCCGATCACCAAGTGCACGGTGATCGCGCCGAGCGAGTTCGTCGGCACCATCATGGAGCTGTGCCAGGCCCGCCGCGGCGAGCTGCTGGGCATGGACTACCTGTCCGAGACCCGCGTGGAGATGCGGTACACGCTGCCCATGGCGGAGATCATCTTCGATTTCTTCGACTCGCTGAAGTCGCGCACCCGCGGCTACGCCTCGCTCGACTACGAGGAGGCCGGCGAACAGCAGGCCGACCTGGTCAAGGTGGACATCCTGCTGCAGGGTGAGGCGGTCGACGCCTTCTCGGCCATCGTGCACCGCGACGCCGCGCAGGCCTACGGGCACAAGATGACCACCAAGCTGCGCGAGCTCATCCCGCGACAGCAGTTCGAGGTGCCGATCCAGGCGGCCATCGGCTCGAAGATCATTGCGCGCGAGAACATCCGGGCGATCCGCAAGGACGTGCTCGCCAAGTGCTACGGCGGTGACATCAGCCGTAAGCGCAAGCTGCTCGAGAAGCAGAAGGAAGGCAAGAAGCGCATGAAGACCATCGGTCGCGTGGACGTGCCGCAGGAGGCCTTCGTGGCGGCGCTGTCGACGGACTCGGCCTCGGACAAGAAGAAGTAGCCGACGCTCCTGGCTCCCGTGCCCCGCTCCCTATGGGAGCGGGGCACAGTACTAGAGGGAGTGGGTTGGTGTTCGGTCCCGTGCCCGGCCCTCGGAGAACGGGGCACGGTATTTCGGGGCGCTCGGTCTTGTGCCCGGCCTCGGGGAGCGGGGCGCAGTACCAGGGGAGTGGGTTGGTGTTCGGCTCGGGGAGCGGGGCGCAGTACCGGGGGAGCGGGTAGTTGTTCGGCCCTTGGAGAACGGGGCCACAGTAATTGGGGGCTGCGGGTGGCGACATCCGCCGTCACCGGGGGGATAGGGTGGGGAAACTTCCGGTCGGCCGGTCAAGCGCAAGGTTCGGTATGCAGGTCCAAAATGGGGCTTCCGTCCGGATTCGCAGGGTGACAAGCTGTGTGGCACACCGTTGAGCGCACCATCCCCTACCTGGTGGATGTGACAGACCGGTTATCCGGAAATAGGGTGTGAAACGAGTTTGGTCCGGTGGCCCGCGCACGGCGCCGCCGGAGCCCTGAGAGCGGAGCCAGCATGACACGTGATCTGCCCTTCGACGATGCTTCCGGCGCCGATGAGAACGACGGTGACGCCGCCTATCGCATTGCCAACGGTGTCGCGCGCGTGGCTCGGGGCGGTGCCTACGTGACCGGCGGCGCGCTCATCGCGGCCGGCGGCAGCCGCGGCGGATCGCCGGCGATCAACCACGACAGCAAGAACGTCGGCTGGTCGCAGGCCGAGGATCCGCAGCCGAACGTGCCCAGCCCGACCATCACCTTCCCGGACCTGACCGCCGACTCGCTGCCGCAGCACCACGGCCCCGTGGTCGCGCCCGTCAACGGTGTCTTCGGGCCGCTCGGTGAATACCACGGCACCGACGCCGGACTGTTCCCCTCGCTCGACGCCATCCCGGCCACCGAGCCCTCGCATGCCGGCTTCCACGGCATGGGTCTGCCCGACACCGACACCGGCGCGTCCATGACCGCCTTCCCGACCTACGGCCCGCGCCCGGGCTGGGGTCTGCCCATGGAGAGCGAGCAGCCGACGGAATCGGAACCGGCGCAAGAGAATTCGCAGCTGCCGTCGCTCGAGCAGTCGCACCTGCCGGGCCTGCCCGGCTTCGCGTCCGGCCTGCCCGGATTCGGGCTGCCCGGTTCCGACGGCATGCACCTGCCCGGTATGGGCGCGACCGGCCTGGTGCCCGATCACCAGCCCGGCCTGGCCGACCACTCCGGCGCGTTCGACGGCATCGGCGCTGGTGCCGGACAGGGCGGCGCCGGCGTCTTCCTCGGCACCGACTGGGCCTTCGACGCCCACGTCGGCCTCGACGGCGTGTGGTTCCACTCCAATCTGAAGGCCGATCTGGGTGTCGGCGCGGTCGGCAACCAGCTCGACGCCTACAACCAGCAACTGGGACAGGGGATTTCGCACATTCCGGCGAACACCACCCTGCCCAGCAATGGCGCGCCCGCCACCCCGGGTACGTCCACGCCGCAGTCCGCGCAGCCCGCCGACAAGTCCGGCGCCACGACCGCCGCCGGCGTGAACGGTGTTCCGGGACACGGTGTCTCGGAGCCGTCGTCCGCCGGCGCCCCCGGTTCGGGTGTGCCGGGCTCGACGTCGCCGGCCGGTACGCCGCTGGCGTCCCCGGCCGCGCCCGCCGCGGCGGCTCCCGCGCCGGGCCTGGCGCCCGCCGCGCCGGTGGCCCCCGCGCCGTCGAACCCGATCGCGCTCACCACGATCGCGCCGACCCCGGCCGCGCAGCCGATGCCGCCCGCGCCCGCCCCGGTGCCGCCGGTCGCCACCTCGCCCGCCGCGCCCGTGTCGGTCGCGCCGGTGACGGTGCAGCCGGTCGCGGTGACGCCGTTGCAGACCACCATCCAGCCCGACGTCGCCAACCAGCCGATCGCGAATCTGCTGTCCACGCACGGCGGTCCGTCGCCGCTGACCGCGCCCGCGGCCGTCGCCCCCGCCCTGTTCGACCACGGCCGCACGCCGGCGCTGGCCAGTGGCGACTCGTCCGCGCCCGGCCACCAGCCGACCACCCTGGCGACCAAACCGGTCCCCGCGGCCACCCCGGCCCCGACCGCGCCGCACGCCACCCCGCCGACCAAGGTCGACCACGGCCCCACGCTCACCGTGCCGCCGATCCCGACCAAGATCCCGGGTCTGGACGACCTGACCAAGGGCCTGGACACGCCGTCGACCATCAAGCCGGTGACCCCGCCGGTGAACACCGGCGACACCGACCTCCCCACCAAGCCGCACTCGCCGTCCGACGACAACACCGGGACCCGTCCCACCGTGCCGACGGTCACCGTGCCCGACGACCCGACCCCGCATCAGCCGACCGTGACCGTAGCGCCGCGCCCGACCGTGCCGACCCAGCCGTCGGTCCCGGATCACGGTGGCCAGCCCAGTGTTTCGGTCGCCCCCGTGCCGACCGTCGCGCCCGCGCCGACCATGCCGTCGCCGATCACCACCGCGCCGCACGTCGACCCGCCGACCCAGGTGAAGCCGATCGCGGACCAGTACACCCCGGTCGTGCACGCGCAGCCGGTCTCCGCCGTTCTCCCGGTGCATGATTCGGTTCCGCCGGTTCAGGACGCGCCGATCGGCGTGCATGATTCGGTGCTGGCCGTGCACGACGGAAGTCTGCTGGTGCACGACGCCGGTCTGTTCTCCGGTCTCGGCGACGCCGGGTACGCCGACCTCTCGGCGCAGGGTCCGGGCGATCACATGCTGCTGCTGTGAGCGCACCGGGTCATCAGGTAGCGGTGAAGAATCCCGATGCGCTGGGTCCGCTGGTCGAGCTGCTCGACCGGCTGCTCGAACTGACTCATGCCTCCGGCCGGCTCGATCTGACCGGCCGGCTGGGCATCGCCCGTGCCCGCCTGACCGATCCGCGGGTGCGGCTGGTCGTGGTGGGCGAATCCCGGTCCGGGATGAGCACTTTGGTGAACAGTCTGGTCGGGGCCGCGGTGAGCGCCACCGACGGCCACGCCAGTGTCCCGGTGATCGCCGAGTACGGCCCGCAGGCCGCGGCCACGCTGGTGAAGGCGGGTGCGGGTGGCGCCGCCCAGCGCACCGCCGTCGACCCGCAGTCGGCGCTGGCGGAGCTGGGGTCGGGCGAGGTCATCCGGGCCGAGTTCACCCAGCCCAGCCCGCTGCTCGCGGAGGGCTTCGTGGTGCTGGACGCGCCCGGCTCGCCCGAGGACTCCCCGGCCACCTGGTCGCTGATCGCGGCCGCGGACGCGGTGCTGTACGTGGCCGACGCGCGCGCCCCGTTCACCCCGGCGCAGATCGAGCAGTTGGAGCGCATCCAGCAGGTGTGCCCGACGGTCGTCTGCGTGCTCAACAAGATCGACCAGTATCCGCAGTGGCCGCAGGTGCAGCAGCACGACCGGCAGCTGCTCGACGACGCCGGGCTGGCCTTCGCGGTCGCCCCCGCCTCGGCGCGCCTGCACGCGCACGCCACCGCCAACGGCGACCAGCGGCTCGACCTGGAATCCGGTGTGCCGCAACTGCTCGACCACCTGCGCGCCCACGTGCTGGGCCGCGCGGACGCCGTCGCCGTGTCGGCCGCGGTCCGCGATATCGGGCGCATCACCGACCACCTGTCGCTGGCGCTGCGCAGCGAGGCCGAGACGCTGCGCGACCCGCGCCGCCTGACCGTGATCACCGAGCAGCTGCGCCGCACCCGCGAGGAGGCCGAGCAGCTCCGCCAGCGCACCGCCAACTGGCAGGTCACCCTGGCCGACGGCGCGGGCGAGCTGATGGCCGACACCGAACACGATCTGCGGCACCGGCTGCGCAGCCTGATCCGCGACGCCGACGCCGACATCATGAAGGGCGATCCGGTCCGGGGCTGGAACGACTTCGGCGCGGATCTCGACGCCAAGATCTGTGAGGCGGTGGAGGAGAACTTCGTCATCGCCCACTACCGCTCGGTGGAGCTGGCCGAACAGGTCGCCGCCAAGTTCCCCGAGAGCGGCATCCCCACCCCGGATCTCAAGCTGGACAACCCCGGCGACGTCGGCGCGGTGCTGGAACACGTTACGGCGCTGGACAGGCTGGACAGCGCCAAACTCGGCATCACCGCCCAGGTGCTGACCGCGTTGCGCGGCTCCTACGGCGGCCTGCTCATGGTCGGTCTGATCACCAGCCTGCTGCACATGTCGCTGGTGAACTGGTACTCCGGCGGCGCGGCCATCCTGCTGGGCCTCAATGCCCTGTGGGACGACCGCAAGGCCCGCCGCGCCCGCCGCCAGGCCGAGGCCAAGGTGGCGGTCGCCCGGCTCATGGACGATGTGATCTTCCAGGTGAGCAAGGAGTCCCGCTACCGGCTGCGCGCGGTGCAGCGCAGCCTGCGTGACCATTTCACCGAGATCGCCACCTCGACCCTGCGCTCGGTGGACGCCTCGCTGCGCGCCGCCGAGGAGGCCGCCACGGTGGGGTCCGGCGCGGGCAGGGAGGCGCGGCTCACCGAGATCGAGCGATCACTGGTGCGGCTGCGCGACATTCGCGAAACCGCCGACGGGATCGGCGAAAGG
>NZ_JBHWHH010000083.1:0-30700 GCF_042732555.1 Nocardia sp. NPDC059764 | reverse complement strand
GCAGCTGCGCGAACTCGGTGACCGAGGGCAGCACGTGGGTCGCGCCCGCGGCCCGCAACTGCTCCTCGGTGTGCGCGCCGGTGAGCGTGCCCGCGACGATGCGCGCGCCCGCGGCCAGACCGGTGGCGATGTCGCTGGACGTATCGCCGAGCACCGCCACGCGATCCACGGCGTCGATCTCCAGCCGCAGCACCGCGGTGAGCACCATGTCGGGGTAGGGGCGGCCGCGACCGGCGTCCGAGGGCGCCAGGGTCAGATCCGCGATGTCGTTCCAGCCCAGCGCGTTCAGCAGCTTGTCCTGCGTCTCGCGGCTGAATCCGGTGGTCAGCGCCACCTTGATCCCGGCGGCGCGCAACGCGGAAATGGCCTCCGCGGCACCGGGAATCGGTGCCACTCCGGCCGCCTCGGCGAGCTCGGTGTAGGCGGTCTCGAAGGCGCGGTTGGCGGCCTGGGCGCGGTCCTCGTCGCCGAGCAGCGTGCGGAAGCACCAGATCTTGGACTGACCCATGGTGTCTTGCACGAACTTCCGGGCGGCCTCGCGTTCCGGGCCCTCGGTCGGCACGCCCGCGGCGGTGACGGCCACCTCGAACGCCTGCTCCACCAGCCCGTCGTCGGCCACGGTGGTGCCCGCCATGTCGAAGACGGCGAGTTCGATCTGCTTGTCGGACACGATGATTCCTTCGGTGAGGTTCGTTCAGAGCTCGAGCAGGTCGGCGGTCTGTTCGCCGAGCGCGGGGCCCAGCGTCATCCCGCGCCCACCCGGACCGGTGATGACCCAGACGCCGTCCGCGGCCTGCGCGCGGGTGACGATGGCGCCCGGATCGATGGACTGGCTGTACACGCCCGCCCAGCGCCGCACGATCGGCGGCAGCTTGCGGCCCAGCAGCTCCTCCATCACGCCGGTGAGGTGCTCGTAGGGGGCCTCGTCCACGTCGAAGGTGAACGGCTCGTCGTATTCGTGGGTGTCGCCGATGGTGAGCCCGCCGTGCAGGCGCTGCACGGCCAGCAGCTGCATCTTGTGCTGGGCGGCCGTGAACGGCTGCGCCTCTTCGCGATTGAGCCGGTCCAGTTCCGGCCCGGCGAAGGCCGGGTAGTAGCGGAAGCTGTCGCCGTCGGCGATGGCGGTGGTGAGCGGTTCGCCCAGGGGAGCGGTCTGCATCATCTGCAGCCGCACCCGGCGCACCGGGATGTCGCCGACCAGCTCGCGGGTCAGGCCGGCGTGCGCCGCGCCCGGGCAGACCAGCACCAGGCCGCCCTCGTGACGACGGCCGCGGTCGTCGATCACGGTGGTGCCGGTGACGGTGCGGGCCTCGGTGCCGGCGAAGAAGCTGTAGCGCCCGCTCGCCTCCATGTAGCGGCGCAGCGCGGGCAGCGCCTGCCGGGACTCGACGGCGGCATCGGTCGAACAGTGCAGGCCCGCGAGGAATTTGCCGCGCAGCGCGGGGTTGAGCGCGCGCACCCGCTCCGGGTCGAGCAGTTCGAAGCCGCGTTCGGCGGCCGAGGGGTCGGCCAGGGCGGCCTCGGCGACCGCGAGCTCGTTCTCGCTGCGGACCAGGGTGATGGAGCCCGCGGGCCGGAAGCCCACGCCCGGCACCTTGCCGCCGATCTCCTCCCACAGCTGCCGGGATCGCAGCGTGAGTTCCAGTTCGTCGGCGCTGCGTCCCGAGACCCATACCAGTCCGAAGTTGCGCACGGTCGCCCCGCGCGCCTCCACCTCGCGTTCGAGGTGGACTACTTCGTGGCCGCGCCCGATGGCGGCGAGAGCGTGGGCGGTACCGAGGATCCCTCCGCCGATGATGACCAATCGCATGGATGTCATCGTGGGCAATGGTCTAGACCTACGGGTGTTTCGTGTGGAAACGGTAGGTTAATAATTGGTATAGACCAATCGTGTGTACGCTGGGGGCATGGAGACGAGGGAGGCCGCCGGGGTGGAAGACCAGGCGGGGACGGGCCGACCGGCGGCCGGAACATCGAGCGCGGCAACCGATTCCGCGTCCGCAGGGCGCATGCCCAAGTCGTATCGGGTGCGCGCCGAACTGGAGGCGCTGCTCGGTGAGCTCTCCGAGGGCGACCCGGTGCCGTCCGAGCGCGAACTCGCGCTGCGCTGCGGCGTCGCCCGCGAGACCGTGCGCCAGGCGGTGCGGGAACTGCTGGTGGAGGGGCGGATTCGCCGTCAGGGCCGCGGCACCGTGGTCTCACGCCCGAAGATGGTGCAGCCCTTGTCCTTGCGCTCCTACACCGAGGGCGCGATCAAGTTCGGCCGCAAACCGGGCCGCCTGCTCGTCGACTGGTCCGACATCCCCGCCGACTCCGACACCGCCCACGATCTCGCCGTGAAACCGGGCACCCCGGTCATGCACCTGGAACGCATCCTGCTCGCCGACGGGGAACGCATCGGGCTGGAGAGCACCTGGATGCCGTTGCACCGCTTCGCCGTCCTGCGCGAGTTCTACGACCCGCAGACCTCGCTGTACGTCGCCACCCGCGGCATGGGCGTGGTGTACGCGGTCGCCACCGAGCGCATCGAGACGGTGCTGGCCTCCCCACGCGAGGCCGCCCTGCTGGAATGCACGACGGCCCTGCCCATGCTGCTGCTGCACCGCCGCAGCGTGGACGGGGAAGGCGTGCCGATCGAACGCGTGCGCTCGCTGTACCGCGGCGACCGGATCGCCTTCCAGGCCAAGCTCACCGACTACTGAGCGCGCGATCAGCCCAGCTGCGGGGCCACTTTCGCACCCAGCAGCTCGATGCTGTGCAGCACCTTCTCGTGCGGCAGCGTGCCGACGCTGGTGTGCAGCATGAACCGGTCCAGTCCGAGGGTGTCGCGCACGTCGGCGATCTTCTCGGCGACGTAGTCGGGCGTGCCCACGAACAGCGACCCGCTCTGCGAGCGCAGCGCGTCGAACTGCTGCGGGGTCATCGGACCCCAGCCGCGCTCACGCCCGATGCCGGTCATGGCCCGCGCGTAGGACCCGTAGAAGTCCTCCACCGCCTGCTTGTCGGTGTCGGCGATGTAGCCGTGCGCGTGCACCGCCACCGGCTGCGGCTCGTGCCCGCCCTCGGCCAGCGCCCGGTGGTACAGGTCCACCAGCGGCTTGAACCGCGCCGGCTGCCCGCCGATGATGGCGATGGCCAGCGGCAGGCCCAGGAGTCCCGCGCGCACAACGGATTCGGGGCTGCCGCCGACGGCGATCCACACCGGCAGCGGCCGGTTCTCGGTGCGCGGATAGACGATGGCGTTGTCCAGCGGCGCGCGGAACTTGCCGGACCAGGTGACCGGTTCGTCCTCGCGGAGCTTCAGCAGCAGGGCGAGCTTCTCCTCGAAGAGCTCGTCGTAGTCGGTGAGGTCGTAGCCGAACAGCGGGAACGATTCGATGAACGAGCCACGCCCGGCCATCAATTCGGCACGGCCGTTCGACAACCCGTCCAGGGTCGCGAAGTCCTGGTAGGCGCGGACCGGGTCGGCGGAGCTGAGCACGGTGACCGCGCTGGTGAGCTGGATGCGCTCGGTCCGCGAGGCGATGGCGGCCAGGACGACCGCGGGGGAGGAGGCGGCGAAGTCCTCGCGGTGATGCTCGCCGACGCCGTACACGTGCAGCCCGGCCTGCTCGGTGGCCACGGCCTCCTCGACCACCTGCCGCAGGCGTTCGCCCGCGGTCGGCACCGGCCCGTCGCCGCCGACGGGATGTGTTTCGGCGAATGTCGTCAGTCCCAGTTCCACGGCCGTTGCCCTTCTCGAGTCTTGTTGCCAAGTCAACCGACAGGATAAACGGACCGTGGTCCGGAAGAATTCCCGCGTGCCCCGGACCTGGGAATCCCACCATTCGGACCGGCAGATAGTCTGGTACCCATGTCTGTGCGCACCCGCAAGCCCCTCGCACCCGGCACGCAGTCGCCCATTCGCGAGGTCCCCAAGAACATCGAACGGCCGGAGTACGTCTGGAAGAAGACGGTCAACGAAGGCCGCGAACCCTGGGTGCAGACCGCGGAGACCATCGACAAGATGCGGATCGCGGGCAAGATCGCCGCGCAGGCCCTGGAAGAGGCGGGCAAGGCCGTCGCGCCGGGCGTCACCACCGACGAGCTCGACCGGATCGCCCACGAGTACATGCTCGACCACGGCGCGTACCCGTCGACCCTGGGCTACAAGGGATTTCCCAAGTCCTGCTGCACCTCGCTGAACGAGGTCATCTGCCACGGCATCCCCGACTCGACCGTGATCGAGGACGGCGACATCGTCAATATCGACGTCACCGCCTACATCCACGGCGTGCACGGCGACACCAACAAGACCTTCCTCGCCGGTGACGTGGACGAAGAGGTGCGCCTGCTGGTCGAGCGCACCGAGGAGGCCACCAAGCGGGCCATCAAGGCGGTCAAGCCGGGTCGCGCGCTCAATGTGATCGGCCGCGTCATCGAGGCCTACGCCAATCGCTTCGGCTACGGCGTGGTCCGCGACTTCACCGGCCACGGCGTCGGCCCCACCTTCCACTCCGGCCTGGTCATCCTGCACTACGACCAGCCCGCCGTGGAGTCGGTCATCGAACCGGGCATGACCTTCACAATCGAGCCCATGATCAATCTGGGCGGTATCGACTACGAGATCTGGGACGACGGCTGGACCGTGGTCACCAAGGACCGCAAGTGGACCGCCCAGTTCGAGCACACTCTCGTCGTCACCGACGAGGGCGCAGAGATCCTGACGCTGCCGTGAAAATCGCCATGCCCCAGCGGGGCGTCACCACGCGCGGCATCGGCTCCCGCGGCCCTCGCCGCAAGCCCTCCCGTTTCCTCCCCCCGAACCCCCGGGACGAGGGCCTGGGCGCCCTGCGCGCCACCATGCGCCGCCACGTCGAGCTCTCCGCCGGTCGGCCGGTGGACGACGCCGAGAACCAGGACGTCGTCGCCGACACCCGCGGCGATTACGACAACCGCGACGCCTACACCAGCAGCGGCCGCGACCACTATGTCTACCGCCCGCGGGCGGAGTACAGCACCCGGTGAGTCGGCGCGCGTGAAGGGTGCGCTGCTGGTCGCCGGAACCACCTCCGACGCGGGCAAAAGCGTTGTGGTGGCCGGACTTTGCCGGATGCTGGCGCGGCGCGGGGTGCGGGTCGCGCCGTTCAAGGCGCAGAACATGTCCAACAACTCCGTCGTCACCCTCGACGGCGGGGAGATCGGGCGGGCGCAGGCCCTGCAGGCGCGGGCCTGCGGGCTCGAACCCAGCGTGCGGTTCAATCCGATCCTGCTCAAGCCGGGCAGTGATCGGCGGTCGCAGCTCGTGGTGCGGGGCAAGGCCGTCGATACCGTCGGAGCCAAGGACTATTTCCGGCATCGGCGGGAGCTGCGAACCGTCGTCGCCGAGGAATTGGCCGCGCTGCGCGATGAATTCGATGTGGTGATCTGTGAGGGCGCGGGTTCCCCCGCCGAGATCAATTTGCGGGCAACCGATCTCGCGAATATGGGATTGGCGCGCGCCGCCGATCTTCCGGTCGTGGTGGTCGGCGACATCGATCGCGGCGGCGTGCTGGCCCATCTGTTCGGCACCGTCGCGATTCTGGAACCCGAAGACCAGCAACTGATCTCGGGATTCATCATCAACAAGTTCCGCGGCGACGTGGACCTGCTGCGGCCCGGCCTGGATCAGCTCACCGCACTCACCGGCCGCCCGACGCTCGGCGTCATCCCCTTCGCGGAGGACCTCTGGATCGACGCCGAGGACTCCCTCGGCACGGTCGCCGACGCCCCGGTGGGCCGCGCCCGGCCGCCGCTGGGCCGCGACTGGCTGACCGTGGCCGCGATCCGCCTGCCGCGCATCTCCAACTCCACCGATGTCGAGGCCCTCGCCTGCGAGCCCGGCGTCTCGGTGCGCTGGGCCGGTGACCCGTCCCGCCTCGCCGGGGCCGACCTGGTGGTGATCCCCGGCAGCAAGTCCACCGTCAGCGACCTGGAGTGGTTGCGCCGCACCGGAATCGCCGACGCCCTCACCGCCCGCGCGGCCGCGGGCGGCCCCATTCTCGGCATCTGCGGCGGCTACCAGATGCTGGCCCGCACCATCGTCGACCGCGTCGAGTCCGACGCGGGGACCGTCGCGGGCCTGGGCCTGCTGGACCTCGACATCGAGTTCGTGGATCCGAAGGTGCTGCGCCGCTCCGGCGGCCGGGTCCTGGATCACGCCGGTGACGCCGATCTCCCCGTGCACGGCTATGAGATCCACCACGGCCGCGTCACCCGCACCGCCGACCGGCCCTGGTTCGAGCTCGACGGCACGCCGGAAGGCAGTGTGCGCGAATCGGTGTGGGGCACGCACCTGCACGGCGCCCTGGCGGCGGACGGGTTTCGCCGGGCCTGGCTGCGCGAGGTCGCCCAGCGCGCGGGACGCGCCGAGTTCGTTGTCGCCGAGGATGTCTCGGTCGACGAGGTGCGCGCGTCCCAGCTCGACCTGCTCGCGGATCTGATGGAGAAGCACCTCGATCCGGACGCGCTCGAGCGTCTGATCGAGGCGGGCGCACCGCCGGATCTCCCGACCCTGACCGTGGGAAAGTGACCCCGGTCACGGCAAACCGGCCGACTGGCGATCGGCCTCCACACCCCTCCTGTAGCGTGATCGACCATGGAATCTCGGCGGATCACGGTCGGTGACCGCGAGTGGGCGGTGCGAGTCGGCGGGCCCGACACCCGGCACCACGTCCTGCTGCTCCCCGATGCGGGTGATCCGGCCGATGTTTACGACCAGGTCTGCGAACGCCTGCAGACCTCGGACCTGCACACCATCGCCATCGAGTCGATCGACGGCCTCGACGCCGCGACGGTGGTCGACATCCTGGGCCAGCTCGAGGTCCCGTACGTCAACCTGGTCGGTATCGGCGCGGGCGCGGACCTGGCCTGGGAACTGGCCGCCCGTCACTTCAGCCATTTCATGAGCCTCATCGTGGCCGGTGGCGGCCACCCGGCGGTGCCCGGTGTGGACGGCACCGTCCGCGACGCCTCCTGCCCGCCGGTGGAGATCCCCACCACCCTGCTGACCACCAAGCCCTTCCCGCGCGAGGTGGCCGAGGGCTCGGCCCGGTTCGTCTACGGCGAATTCCGGCTGGTCCCGATGGATGTCACCGCCGTGGCCGCCGAAGCGGGCCACGAACTGGCCACCGAGGTCGTGCTACGCACCAGCTTCTGGTGACTCGGCGAGCCATTTCAGCCAGGAGTCCAGTTCCCGCAGGGCCGCGGCGCGCGGCGTCTCCGACGACAGGAACACGTCGTGCCGCGCGCCCTCGATCGGCACGATATTGGTGCGCGTACCCAGGCAGCCCGACCAGCGCTGGATCTGGCGCACGTCCAGCACCACGTCCGACACGTCGGCGGCGGGCCCGTAATTGCGCATGAACTTGGTGACCTTCGACCGCAGGATCAGCGCGGGCACCCCGATGTCGAGGCCCTTGTGCAGGCGCAGGTGCCCGCGGCGGATGGCCCGCAGCCAGCCCGCGTGAACGGGGAAGCCGCTCAACGGTTTCCAGTCCAGGTTGTAGTCCCATTCACCGGACTGGGTGTGGTGCAGGCTGTCGCCGTAGGTGGTGGCCACGCCCAGCGGCAGCTTGGCGAAGGCCCGCAACCGGCCCAGGCCCTCCAGTAGCGGCGTGCCCACCGAGCGGTAGTAGCCGGGGCCCTGCAGGTCGAACCACGGGCTGTTGAGCATCAGGCCGGTGATGCCCTGGGCGCGCACACCGCCCGCCGTCTCCAGCCGGTTCAACCACAGCGAGGTCACCAGGCCGCCGGTGGAATGCGCCATGATCACCACCGGCAGTCCGGTCTCGGTGCGGACGACCTCGAGCGAGCGGTTCAGCTCCTCGTCGTAGAGCTCCAGGTCGCTGACATAGTGCGGGGTCTGCCCGGCGCGGCGCGAGCGCCCGCATTTACGCAGGTCCAGCGCGTAGAAGGCGAACCCTTGCGCGGCCAGGTGCTGGGCCAGATGCTCCTGGAAGAAGTAGTCGGTGAAGCCGTGCACGTAGAGCACCGCACGGGTGGGGGCCGGGATGCCGTCGGGGCTGTAGCGGACCAGGGTGGCGACGGCGTCGCCCTCGCCGTCGGGATCGGGGCCCAGGGCGAGGGTGAGCTGCTGGTAGTCGGCGCCCAGGACGTCGGGCTGCCAGGCGGTGGTCGAAGACGTGGTGGAGGACGTTTCGCGGGTCACCAGCTCAACATAGACCGCGGTGCGGAGATGTCTATTTGGGAGGGATCTCTCACATTCGGGGATTTCGAAGCGGGATTCGGGAATGGTCAGGGGCAGAATTGAGTCCAAGTGAACGACGGGTAACCTAACCCCCACCTGGTGACCCAAAAAAGACAAGGAAGTCGATCCCCGCCGTGTCGAACGCTGCCACGATTGAAAAGACCGATGTAGTACTTATCGGTGCCGGCATCATGAGTGCCACCCTCGGTGCCCTTCTTCGTCAGGTGCAGCCGGATTGGTCGATCACCGTCTTCGAGCGCCTCGAGGCCGCCGCCGCCGAGAGCAGCGACCCGTGGAACAACGCGGGCACCGGCCACTCGGCCCTGTGCGAGCTGAACTACACGCCGCAGAACGCCGACGGCTCGGTCGAGATCGCCAAGGCCATCGACATCAACGAGCGCTTCCAGGTCTCGCGCCAGTTCTGGTCCTACTCGGTCGAGAACGGCGTGCTGGCCAACCCGTCGAACTTCATCAACCCCATCCCGCACGTGAGCTTCACCCACGGCAAGGACGGCGTCGAGTACCTGCGCAAGCGTCATGAGGCGCTCTCGCGGCATCCGCTGTTCGAAGGCATGGAGTTCATCGACGACGCCGACGAGTTCGCGCGTCGACTACCGCTGATGTCCAAGGGTCGTGACTTCTCCGACCCGGTCGGCCTGAACTGGACCGACTACGGCACCGACATCGACTTCGGTGAGCTCACCAAGGAACTGCTGGCCTACCTGGGCGCGTCCGGCGCGGACATCGCATTCGGCCACGAGGTCACCAACCTGACCAAGCAGTCCGACGGCTCCTGGCTGGTGAAGGTGCGCAACCTGCGCAGCAACAAGGTGCGCGTCATCAACGCCAAGTTCGTGTTCGTGGGTGCGGGCGGCGGTGCGCTGCCGCTGCTGCAGAAGTCGGGCATCAAGGAGATCCGCGGTTTCGGCGGCTTCCCGGTGTCGGGTCTGTTCCTGCGCTGCACCAACCCGGCGCTGGTGGCCCAGCACGAGGCCAAGGTGTACGGCCAGGCCTCGGTCGGCGCGCCGCCGATGTCGGTGCCGCACTTGGACACTCGCGTCATCAACGGTGAGCAGGGCCTGCTGTTCGGCCCCTACGCCGGCTGGACGCCGAAGTTCCTCAAGGACGGCAAGCTGACCGACCTGATCAAGTCGGTGAAGCCGAACAACCTGTTCTCCATGCTGGGCGTCGGCGTCACCGAGATGGGCCTGGTCAACTACCTGGTCGGTGAGCTGCTCAACTCGCAGAACGACCGGATCAGCTCGATGGAGGAGTTCATCCCGCGCGCCGACGGCGACGACTGGGAGCTGATCGTCGCCGGTCAGCGCGTGCAGGTCATCCGCCGCAAGGGCGCGGGCGGTGTGCTCGAGCTGGGCACCGCGGTCGTCGCGGCCGAGGACGGCACCATCGCCGGTCTGCTCGGCGCGTCGCCGGGCGCGTCCACCTGTGTGAGCGCCATGCTCGACGTGATGAAGAAGTGCTTCCCGCGCGAATTCTCCACGTGGGAGCCGAAACTCAAGGAAATGGTGCCGTCGCTGGGCGTCAAGCTCTCCGAGAACCAGGCCCTGTTCCGCGAGGTGTGGGACTGGTCCACCAAGGCTCTGCAGCTGGATCCCGCCAACACGCCGAAGCGCGAGGGTATCGCTTCTCACGCGTAGATGTGATAGCAAGACGCGATGATGTCAACGGTTGCTCTCAAACGGTCGTGGTCCCAAGACCTGGACACCGCGACGCTGTACAAGCTGTTGAAACTTCGCGTGGAGGTTTTCGTCGTCGAGCAGAAGTGCGCCTACCCGGAACTGGACGGGTTCGATCTATTGCCGGAGACCCGTCACTTCTGGCTCGACGACGAGGGTGAGACCATCTGCACCCTCCGTCTCATGGAGGAGCATGAGGACGGCGTGAAGTCGTTCCGCATCGGCCGGCTCTGCACCGCCCCGGAGGCCCGCGGCCACGGCTACACCACCCGCCTGCTGCAAGCCGCCCTGGCGGAGGCGGGTTCGGCGACGGTCCGCCTGAACGCCCAGACCTACCTGCTCGACATGTACACCAAGCACGGCTTCAAGGTCGACGGCCCGGAGTACATCGAAGACGGCATCCCGCACATCCCCATGCGTCGCGGCTGACCCCGCCCCGCCCCGCACCCTTCCGCGCCCGCTGTGAAACCCACAGCGGGCGCGGCTGTTTCAACGCCCCGCTCGGCTCGGCCTGCTGCGGGCCCGAGGGCAGTCCGCCGGTGGCGCGTCGAACAGCGATGCGGCACACCGATCCGGGAGGCGCAGCTCTGGCGCAGGACGTCGAGCGGTGCATCGGCCCGGGTGGTTGGCGAGGCAGTGGTCGGCCTGCGGGGACGGGGTCGTGGGCGTGGGTCTCGGGGCCGCGCATAGAGTTGGGGCGTGTCTGTTCCTGTGGCTTACTCCGAGAGTGTTCGCGCGGCCGGTGACGAGGCCGGGTTTCCGTTCTCCGCGGTGGTGGGGCAGGAGCGGCTGCAGCTGGCGTTGATCCTGTGCGCGGTGCATCCCGGCATCGGCGGGGTGCTGGTGCGCGGGGAGAAGGGGACCGCCAAGTCGACCGTGGTGCGCGCGCTCGCGCAGCTGCTGCCCCCGGTCGTGGACGAGTCCGGCGCGCGGCCCGCGCGGCTGGTGGAACTGCCGGTCGGTGCCACCGAGGACCGCGTGGTCGGATCCCTGGACCTGGAGCGGGTGCTGCGGGACGGGGAGCAGGCGTTCAAGCCGGGCCTGCTGGCCGCCGCCCATCACGGCGTGCTCTACGTCGACGAAGTGAATCTGCTGCACGACCACCTGGTGGACGTCCTGCTCGACGCGGCCGCCATGGGCCGGGTGCACATCGAGCGCGACGGCGTCTCACACACCCATCCGGCGCGATTCGTATTGGTGGGCACCATGAATCCCGAGGAGGGGGAGTTGCGGCCGCAGCTGCTGGACCGCTTCGGCCTCACCGTGGACGTCGTCGCCTCCCGTGACGTGGACACGCGCATGGCCGTGGTCCGCCGCCGCCTCGACTACGAGGCCGACCCCGCCGCATTCGCCGACCGGTACGCGGCCGTGGATCGCGAGGTGGCCGAACGCATTCTGACCGCCCGCGACCACCTCGCCGAGGTCAGCCTCGACAATGTCGAGCTGCGCCGCATCGCCGCCCTGTGCGCCGCCTTCGACGTGGACGGCATGCGCGCCGACCTGGTGGTGGCCCGCACCGCCACCGCCCACGCCGCCTGGCGCGGCGCCACCGAGGTCACCGAGTCCGACGTCCGCGTCGCCGCCGAACTCGCGCTGCCGCACCGCCGCCGCCGCGACCCCTTCGACGAACCCGGCATCAGCGAGGAACAACTCGACGACGCCATGCGGCACGCCGCCGACGAAGCCGCCCGCGCCGAGCAGGACGGAGCTGACGGCCTGGGAAAAGGTGAGGCGGTCCCGCCGAACGGCGCGGGACCGCAGGATCCGTCCGAGGGCGAGGGGTGCGACGCCAATTCGCATGCCGCGGAACAGAACTCACCCGACCCCCGGGACCCCGCCGACTCCGCCTCAGCGGACCGGCCCGAGGGCTCGGACTCGCACGATGGTGGCCCAGAGTCGCCTGATGGTGGCTCGAACACGGCTGATGGTGGCCCGGGCTTGCCGGACGGTGGCCCGGATTTCCCCGGCGGGGGAGCGAATCCCGCTGGGGGAGACCGGAATCCCTCCGAAGATCGCGCCGGCCGCACCCCCTCGGCCGACCGCCCCGCCCGCGAGGGCAGCATCGCCGCTCCCACCGCTACCCTCCGCAAGCCCCCGCGCTGGGAGGTCCCCGGCGTCGGTGCAGGCGCCCCCGGCCGCCGCTCCCGCGCCCGCACCCGCCAGGGCCGCATCGTCCGTGCCACCGACGACACCTCCACCGGCCTGCACCTGCTGGGCACCATCTTCGCCGCGGCCCCCCGCCAGTTCGAGCGCGGCCGCCTGACCGGCCCCCTCGCCTTCGCCCCCGACGATCTGCGCGGCGCGTATCGCGAAGGCCGCGAGGGCAACCTGGTCGTCTTCGTCGTGGACACCTCCGGCTCGATGGCCGCCCGCGACCGCCTCTCCGCCGTCACCAACGCCGTCGTGGCCCTGCTCCGCGACGCCTACCAGCGCCGCGACAAGGTCGCCGTCATCACCATGCGCGGTCAGGAAGCCGACCTGGTCCTGCCCCCGACCTCCTCGGTCGACATCGCCGTCCGCCGCCTCGCCGACCTGCGCACCGGCGGCAAAACCCCACTCGCCCAAGGCCTGCTGCGGGCCCGCGCCCTCATCCGCCGCGAACGCACGCGCGACCCCCACCGCCGCCCCCTGCTGGTCCTGCTCACCGACGGCCGCGCCACCGGCGGCACCGATCCGGTCCCGCGCGCCCGCGTCGCCGCCCGCATGCTGGCCAACGACTCCGTCACCGCCATGGTCGTCGACTGCGAACGCGGCATGATCCGCCTCGGCCTGGCCCGCGACATCGCCGCCGAATTGCGCGGCGGCTACCTGCGACTGAGCGAACTGACCGGTGACGCAGTCGCGGGCATCGTCCGTGCCGGCCGGGCCGCGTAGACGCTGCGTGAACGCACGGGTACAGCACTGACAGTTCGCGGCCCGTCTCGTTCTGGACTGAGTGGAGCGGAGGAGCGAAGCGGGGGAGCGGAGGGAGGGAAGAACGAGACTTCGGGGGCCGCGAACAGCCCGGAGCGAAGCGGAGGGCAAGATGACACAGCCCGCGTTGAAAGGAGCCTCCACCGATGCCGAAGGGTGTTCCCCTCCCGGAGTCCATTCCCGATGACGGTCTGACCACCCGGCAGCGGCGCAACCAGCCCGTGCTGGCGGTGCACACCGGACCCGGCAAGGGGAAGTCGACGGCCGCGTTCGGAATGGCCTTGCGGGCCTGGAACCAGGGCTTCGACATCGCGGTGTTCCAGTTCGTGAAGAGCGCGAAGTGGAAGGTGGGCGAGGAGGCGGCGTTCCGGACCCTCGGGCAGCTGCACGACGACACCGGCGCGGGTGGCGCGGTGGAGTGGCACAAGATGGGCGAGGGCTGGTCCTGGACCCGCAAGCAGGGCTCCGACGACGACCACGCGGCCGCGGCCGCGGCGGGCTGGAAGGAGATCCGGCGACGGCTGGAGACCGAACAGCATCGCTTCTACGTGCTCGACGAATTCACCTACCCGCTCAAGTGGGGCTGGGTCGATGTGGACGAGGTCGTCGAGACGCTGCGCGACCGGCCCGGCAATCAGCACGTGGTGATCACCGGCCGCGACGCGCCGCAGGCCCTGATCGACGCCGCCGACCTGGTCACCGAGATGACCAAGGTGAAGCACCCGATGGACGCCGGCCGCAAGGGCCAACGCGGCATCGAGTGGTGAGCGGTCCCGCCATGGTGAGCCCGGCGAGCACCCCCGCCGTCGTCATCGCCGCGCCCGCCTCGGGCAGCGGGAAGACCACGGTGGCCACCGGATTGATCGGCGCGCTGCGCCGCGCCGGGCATCGGGTCGCGCCGTTCAAGGTCGGCCCGGACTACATCGACCCCGGCTATCACGGCCTGGCCGCCGGCCGCCCGGGCCGCAACCTGGACCCGGTCCTGGTCGGCGCGGACCGCATCGCGCCCCTGTACCTGCACGGCAGCCGCGACAGCGATCTCGCGGTGGTGGAGGGCGTCATGGGCCTGTTCGACGGCCGCATCGACGAACACCACACCGACCCCATCGCCGAGGGCTCGACCGCCCAGATCGCGGCCATGCTCGGCGCACCCGTGATCCTGGTGGTGGACGCGCGCGGCCACAGCCAGAGCCTGGCCGCCCTGCTGCACGGTTTCGCCACCTACGACAGCGGAATCCGGCTCGGCGGAGTGATTCTCAACCGGGTGGGCAGTGAACGCCACGAACAGGTCCTGCGCGCCGCCTGCGCCCGCGTGGGCCTGCCGGTGCTGGGCGCCCTGCCCCGGCTCGCCGAATTGGCCGTGCCCTCCCGGCATCTCGGCCTGATCCCGGCGGTCGAGCACGGCACTGCCGCCCAGGCGGCCGTGGACGCCATGACGGATCTCGTTGCGGCGCACATCGATCTGGACGCGGTCGCCGCCCTGGCCGCCTCCGCCGTGCAGGGCCGAGCGTGGGATCCGGCCGAGGAAGTGACGGTCCAGGAGTCCGGACCGGTGGTGGCCATCGCCGGGGGACCGGCCTTCACCTTCGGCTACGCCGAACACCGCGAGCTGCTCGCGGCGGCCGGAGCCCAGGTCCGCGTCTTCGACCCGCTGCGCGACGAACTGCCCTCCGGCACGGCCGGGTTGGTCATCCCCGGCGGCTTCCCCGAGGAGCACGCCGCCGATCTCGCGGCCAATACCGGGCTGCTGGCGGCCATCGCCGACCAGGCCCGCCGCGGCCTCCCGATCCATGCCGAATGCGCCGGTCTGCTGTATCTGACCCGCACCCTCGACGGCCACCGCATGGCCGGCGTCCTCGACGTCGACGCCGAGTTCGGCCCGCGCCTCACCCTCGGCTACCGAGACGCGGTGGCGCTCACCGACTCTCCGCTCTGGAGCGCCGGCGACCGCGTCCGCGGCCACGAGTTCCACCGCACCCGGCTCATCGACGCCGGTTCGGCGGAACCCGCGTGGGCCTGGCGCTCACCGGCCGGCGAGACGGTCCGCGAAGGCGCGGTGCTCCACCGCGTGCACGCCTCCTACCTGCACACGCACCCGGCCGGGAACCCGGCGGCCGTCGGACGGTTCGTCGCCGCGGCGGCCGACTTCGCCCGGACCGATGTCACGGTCTGACCTGGCGGTCGGCGTCGGGCTGCGGCCCGGGACGACCGCCGACCTCATCGTGGCGGCGGTGCGGGAAGCCTTGGGAGACAGGGCGGTCGGCCGATTGGCGACCCTCGACCGGCGCGCCGACGAGCCCGGTTTCGCGGAAGCGGCGTCGCGGCTGGGCGCGGAGCCGGTCCGCTTCTCGGCCGCGGAGTTGGCAGCGGTCCCCGTTCCCCATCCCTCGGACCGGGTCGCGGACGCGGTCGGCGCGGCGAGCGTCGCGGAGGCGGCGGCCGTTCTGGCCAGTGGGGGCGGGGAGCTGGTCGTCGCGAAGACGATCGTGTCCGGCGTCGTCATCGCTGCCGCCGAACCGGATCAGCGCGGGTATATCTTCTGTCATGTGGCCGACCCCACCCTGACCCTCACCCCGGACCGCTGGCGCACCTTCCTGACCTGGTGGCGCTTCTGGGGCAGCCTGGGTTTCTGCGGCTCGGCCTTCGTGACGTTCCTGATCATCAGTGACCTGGACGGCGTCCCCGCCTACTGCGGCTGGCGGCACCCCTGCCCGCCGTGGATCACCCTCACCCTCGGCGCGTTCCCGATGTACGTGTGGGCGGTGGGCGGAGCCGTCACCTGGCAGCTCGGCAGAATGGCCCGCAGGCGAGGATGGCGGCCGTCCCTGGGCATCCCGATCGGCGCGCTGATCTTCTTCCCCGGCCTGCTCCTGAGCCTCTACGTCGTCTACCACTACTGGTGGCCGAACGGCTGAAACGCCGCAGCCCCCGCCGACTGGTTGGGTATCGGCGAGGGCTGCGACTACACGCGATCAGGGTGCGACAGAACCCCAATCGGCGAATCCGGTCGGATCGTGCCGGCCCATGGTGCCGTGCTCGAACAGACCCCAGCCCTCGTCGTCGCCGCAGCGGGCCTTGCCGACGTGGTCGATGACGCCGAATGGAATCCGCCCGGCCACAGCGGGATCGGTCAGGTCGTAGAGCTTGCTCTCGGACCAGTTGCGGCCCTTCCACTGTCCGTGCAGCCAGTCCGGGTCGCCGCCGTAGCCGCAGCCGGCATTGAGCGCGATGAACGTTCCGGCCTCGACCTCGACCTCGAGCGGCTTGCCGTCGGGCGTGCACAGTTCCAGCCGCAGCGCGGTCGGGATGCGGGTGCCGGACTTGTAGGTGAGGTGCACGCGCGGCCATCCCAGCTGCTCGACCCGCCCGTCGTTCCAGACCCGGGTGGCGTCATTGAGCGTGCGGAAACCGTTGGGCTCCTCCTGCACGATGACGATGATCGAGTAGTCGTCGAACTTCAGCGGCACGTACAGCCACCAGAAGCCCTCCGACGGCTCGTCGGCCACGCGCCCCGCGGGATCGGATTCGCCGACCGGCCGGATGCCCCAGGAGCGGTCGCGGGTGCCGCACCACACGGCGGGATCGATGGCGAAGTCGTCGCCGTCGACATTCAGTGTGCCCGACCAGGTTCCGACCTGGGCGAAGCGCTGCGCGTCGATGATGGGCCGGTTCAGCTTGGTGATGATGGTGTGCGGCTGCTCGGCCACCGCGGGGAAGGAGCCCTCCCAGGTGAGGTCGAACGACAGGTCGTCGTGCTCGCAGATCACGCGCAGCTTCTGCAGCGGCTCGAGCACCTCGATGCGGTACCCGCCGACGGCCAGGTCCAGGCCGCGCTGGTCGAGCGCGTCGGAGAACCGCACCGCGCGCTGGGTGTCGCCGCGGCGCACGGTGGCGAAGGCGTCGGTCACGCCCAGGTTCGGGTAGACGCCGAACCCGGTGATGAGCATGGTGTCGCCGCCGGTCTGGATGGCGTTGTAGTAGCTGCGGTCGTAGAAGTTCCGATCGCTGCTCACCACCCGCGCCATCGGCAGCGGGGTCTGGTGGATGGGGTATTCGTCCAGCGGACCGATCATGTCCTCGTCTCTCAATCCCAGTTGTACGTGCCGTCGAGCAGTGCTTCGATCAGATCCGCGTGCATGACGAATTCGTCGCGGTTCTCGGGTTCGGTGGTCTCGCCGAAGTGGATCATCCGTCGCCAGATGCGGGCCATCACGATGCCGTGGCGCAGGGCGGCGTAGGTGAGGTACCAGTCCAGGTCCCGCAGGGTGTGGCCGGTGGCCTCGGTGTAGAGCTTCTCGACGTCGGAGCGCCGCATGTAGTCGGGCACGCCGGGCTGGCCGTACTTGGTGGCCATGTCCTGGAAGAAGCGGTGGATCAGCAGGGTCCAGGCGACGTCCAGTTCGCGGGGGCCGATGGCGGCCATCTCCCAGTCGAGGACGGCGTTGGGGGTCAGGCCCTCGAACATGATGTTGCCGGGGCGGGCGTCGCCCCAGCTGAGCACATCGGCGCTCGGGTGCTCGGGGAAGTTGTCCTCGAGCCACGCGAAGGCGCGGTCCAGGATCGGGATGTGGTAGCCGTCGTCGGTGAGAGCCCAGGCGTACCAAGCCTTCTGGGCGTCCAGGTGGCGGCGCAGCGCGGGGCCCTCGCCGTCGAGGTGCGGGAAGCGCTCGGCGGGCTTGTCGATGGCGTGGATGCGCGCGATCACGTCCACGGTGTTGCGGGTGATCTCCAGGCGCTGTTCGGGGGTGGCGTCGAAGAGCCAGCCGGTGAACACGTAGGGCGGGTTGTCGGAGGGCGCCTGGCCGCCGACGCGGCGCATCACCAGGAACGGCGAACCGAGGATGCTGTCGTCGGCCTCGTACCAGCACAGCGGCGGGATCGGCAGGTCGGTGTGCTCGGCGACGGCCGCCATGGTCGCGAACTGGCCGCCGAGATCGTATTTCTCGAAGACGGGGAAGGAGTCGGCTTCCGGTGCGAGCCGGGCGACGAAGGATCCGCCGGCGGACTCGCCGTTCTCGGTCCATTCGGCGTCGAACAGCAGTGTGGCGCTGGACATGCCGCCGGACTGGGGGTGGGTGAGGGAGGTGACCCGGGGCGGGGTGTCGGACTCGACCTTGGTGGACAACCATTGGGCCAATCTCGTCGCGAGCTCGTCGTCATCGCGGTCGGAGACCGTCAATTCCCATTTCTCATTGAGATCGTCGGCGGACATTGCCGTCCCTTCTAGCGCCCCCGCATCACCGTCGGCGATGTGGTCTGAGTAACACGTGCCCAAAATGTAACCGGTTCTAGTGGGGGGTGGGAAGTGCTCCCGGCGATTGGTGTAAGCAGTACCGCTGACCGGGATGACCGCTGGTCGGGGGTGTGGACTCATGCTGCCCCGTAATCCCTTGGGAGGACTTCCGATCAGGCATATTCCGGGTCGGCTCAGGGTCTTCACGGAGGCGCCGCGCGGGGGCCGGAACCTAGCGTCGAAGGTCCGGATCGACGACGAGGGGATGTGGGATGAGCCTGCTGACGGCCGAGGACGGAACCGATCTGGCGGCGCGGCCGCCGGGGGAGCGCACCGGCTGGAAACCGGCCACCCGGATTCTGTTCCGATTCGGCTTCCTCTATTTCGTATTGTTCTGCGTGTTCTATCCGCAGCCGATCTTCGCCTTTCTCGGCGTCATCGCGGAATGGCTGCCGGAGAATATGCAGATCACCATGGTGAACTGGTATCACGCGCCGATCGAATGGGTCGGTCGGACCGTTTTCGGCGCCGAGGTCGCCCTGAATCCGCAATCGGGCAGCGGCGATCAGGCGTATTTGTGGGTGCTGGTCTTCTGTGTGCTGGTGGTCGCCGTCGCGGGCACGCTGGTCTGGAGCGTGCTGGACCGCCGCCGCACCGAATACCGCCGTCTCGCGGGCTGGTTCCTGCTGTTCATCCGGCTCTGCCTGGCCGGGCAGATGCTGGGCTACGGCTTCGCCAAACTGGTTCCGACCCAGATGCCGGTGCCGCCGCTGGACGCATTGGTCCAGCCGCTGGGCAGCATCACCCACTCGTCCATGCTGTGGCTGCAGGTCGGCACCTCGCCGGTCTACGAAATGCTGCTGGGCGGGGCCGAGGTCCTGGGCGGCATCCTGTTGCTGCTGCCGCGCACCACGCTGGCGGGCGTCCTGTTGAGTCTGGTGAGCATGGCGCAGGTGTGGGTGCTGAACATGACCTTCGACATCCCGGTCAAGCTGCTGTCGTTCCATCTCATGCTGCTGTGCCTGGTGCTGCTGGTCCCGGAGGCGCGACGCCTGACCGCGGTGCTGACCGGCCGGGCGGCGGGACCCGCGGACACCCCGGAGCCGGTCTCGAGCGCCAGGGGACGGCGGATCCTGGCGATCGGGCAGGTGACACTGCTCGTCTGGTTCCTGATCGCACAGGTGGTGCAGCAGACGCGGGCCTACCACGAGTGGGGCCCGGGGCGGCCGAAGTCGGAGCTGTACGGCATCTGGACGGTCACCGAATTCACCCGCGACGGGCAGACCGTGCCGCCGCTGGTGACCGATGAAACCCGGTGGCGGCGACTGGTGTTCGACAACCCCGAGGCGGCGTCGTACCAGTCGATGGACGACACGCTGACCACCGTCGGCGCGAAGATCGACGCGTCGGCGCACACGCTGGCGCTGCTCGCCCCCGGCGGCGAGGGCTCGGACGGGCCGCGTCCGCTGGCCACCTTCACCTTCGACCGCCCGCGATCCGAGCACCTGGTGCTGACCGGCGAGCTGTCCGGGCATCCGGTGACCGTCACCCTGCAACGCGTCGACGAGAGCGGTATCCGATTGCGGCAGGGCGGGATTCACCTGATCCAGGACGTCCCGCGGTTCAGCTGACGCCGACGGTGCTGCACTGGTTGTCCCACAGCGGATTCGGCGCGAGGAACTCGCCGTTGCCCCGCACGAACGCCTGCCGGGCGTCGGTTCGGCCCAGCAGGTGAGCGGCCAGCCAGGCCGTCGGATACCCGAGGTAGCCGTGCACCCCGGTCGCGCACGGCCAGGCCGCGCCGGAGCAGTCCGGTTGGCCTTGCACGTCATTGTGATCCGGGGTGACCAGGGTGCCCCACGCCTTCGGGATTCCGGCGGGCACCGCGTCGTAATAGGCCCGCATGGACTCCAGCCCGATGGCCTGCGCCGGCAACAGCTGATCCGACGGCGAG
Organism: Nocardia sp. NPDC059764; assembly: GCF_042732555.1. Classification (NCBI taxonomy): domain Bacteria; kingdom Bacillati; phylum Actinomycetota; class Actinomycetes; order Mycobacteriales; family Nocardiaceae; genus Nocardia; species Nocardia sp. NPDC059764. Next base: position 10,676 of record NZ_JBHWHH010000083.1, on the reverse strand, counting down.
ATGAGGGTGTCGGCCGCGCCGTTGACGAAGAACACCGAGCCCGTCGTCAATGCCCGGATGTCGGGGCACGACACGCCGAAGACGCACAGCAGTTGGATCGGCAGTTCGATCGGCACCGCGGTCGTGATCCGGCCGCCGGAATGCGCCATGGCATTGAGGACTCCGGTAGCGCCCTGCGAATGTCCCACGGCCCCGACCGCATCCGGGTCGAGGTTGCCGTGGAACACGCTGCCGGGGTCCTCGGCCAGGCTCAGCAGCTTGTCCACCGCGCCCGCGATGTCCACGCCGGAGCCGGTGGCGGCGTTCTCGGTGGCGATCACCACGAACCCCCACGAGGCGAAATGGCGCAGCAGGTAGGCGTATTGGCCCGGGTGCGCGTCGGTGCCGTCGCCCCAGGTGATGATGGGATGCCGGAATCCCTTGGCCCCCAGGTCGGTCGGATACCAGATGTCGTAGGCCGCTCCGGTGGAATCGCAGCAGGTGAAGGCCGTGCGCTCGGTCACCTGCCAGGGTCCCGGTTGCGAATACGTGCTCTCCACAGGCGGATCCGCGTGGCCGGTGCCCGGGGCGAGGCCGAGCGCCAGGAGCGCGGCGAGCAGGAGAGTGCGAACGTTCACGACGACCCTGCGTGTCATAGCTATTGAGCATAAGAACTGTCGGGCCGGTTCCGTCGCAAGTTACGCGGACCGCCGCGCACCGTCCGCGCGGATCGTGAACTTCCTATCGATTGCTGCACGGACGCCGGGCGATTGTCGTGCGCGGCCCCGCACGCCGTACCCTGAATCCTTGTGCAGAACCCCGTAGCCACCCCCGATGACCAGCCGGTTCCCGTGTCCCGGGCCGAGACCGGTGACCCGAACTACCTGGTCGGCCTCGATCTGAACGGCCGCCGCGTGGTCGTGGTCGGCGGCGGCACGGTCGCGCAGCGGCGGCTCGGGCTGCTCATCGCCTCCGGCGCGGACGTGCACGTGATCAGCCGCGAGGTCACCCCGGCGGTCGAGGGCATGGGCACCATGGGGCAGCTGACCATCGAGCTGCGCGCCTACGCCGACGGCGACCTCGACGGCGCCTGGTACGCCATGGCCTGCACCGACGAACCGGACACCAATGCCGCCGTCGTCGCCGAGGCCACCCGCCGCCGCATCTTCTGCGTGCGCGCCGACACCGCCCGCCTGGGCACCGCGGTCACCCCGGCGACCGCCCGCTACGACGGCATGACCCTGGGCGTGCTGGCCGGCGGGCAGCACCGCCGTTCCGCCGCGGTCCGCAACGCGCTGCTCGAGGCCCTGCAATCCGGTGTGGTGACCGATGATTCGGCCCCCGTCACCCCGGGCGTGGCCCTGGTCGGCGGCGGCCCCGGCGACCCGGACCTGATCACCGTGCGCGGCCGCCGCCTGCTGGCCCGCGCGAATCTCGTTGTCGCCGACCGGCTCGCGCCGCCGGAGCTGCTGGCCGAGCTGGGTCCCGACGTCGAGGTCATCGACGCCGCCAAGATCCCCTACGGCCGGGCCATGGCGCAGGAGCACATCAATGCCGCGCTCATCGAGGGCGCGAAGGCGGGCAAGTTCGTGGTCCGGCTCAAGGGCGGCGACAACTATGTCTTCGGCCGCGGCTACGAGGAACTCGAGGCGTGCGTCGACGCGGGCATCCCGGTGACCGTGGTTCCCGGCGTCACCTCCGCCATCTCGGTTCCGGCGCTGGCCGGTATCCCGGTCACCCACCGCGGCGTCACCCACGAGTTCGTGGTGGTCAGCGGCCACGTCGCCCCCGGCCACCCGGACTCCCTGGTCGACTGGCCCGCCCTGGCCCGGCTGCGCGGCACCATCGTGCTGCTCATGGCCGTCGAGCGGATCGAGAAGTTCGCCGAAGCCCTCATCTCCGGCGGCCGCGCGACCGACACCCCGGTCACCGTCATCCAGGAGGGCAGCCTGCGCACCCAGCGCATCCTGCGCGCCGACCTGGCCACGGTCGCCGAACGGGTCCGGACCGAGGGCATCCGCCCGCCGGCCATCATCGTCATCGGCCCCACCGCCGGGTTCACCGCCGGAGCTCCGGACCTGGCCAACTCCTGACGAGCGTGATGAGGACGGTTGCCCCGGTCACTGCATCCTCTAGAGTGGGCCCGTGCTCGATAACCCCGCTGCGACGATGCAGTATCCGGTGACCAAGCGGGCGTTCGGGCTCGCGATCCTCGTCCTCAGCGGGTTGCAGCTGATGGTCGTGCTCGACGGCACGGTCATGATCCTGGCGCTGCCCCGACTACAGGAGCAGTTGGGCCTGTCCAACGCGGGCAGCGCGTGGACGGTGACCGCGTACGGGCTGCCGTTCGCCGGACTCATGCTGCTGGGCGGGCGGCTCGGTGACTCGTTCGGCCGCAAGCGCATGCTCATCATGGGTGTCGGGCTGTTCACGGTGGCTTCGGCGCTGTGCGGCACCGCGCAGAACGAGGCGTGGCTGATCGCGGCTCGCGCGCTGCAGGGCACGGGTGCGGCCATCGCCGCGCCGACGGCGTTCGCGTTGGTGGCGAGCACCTACGCGCCCGGTCCGGCCCGCAATCAGGCGGTGGCCATCTTCGGTTCCATGGTCGGTGTCGGGTCGGTCGGCGGTCTGGTGATCGGTGGCGCGTTGACCGAGGTCGACTGGCGCTGGATCTTCTGGATCAATGTGCCGATCGGTCTGCTCATCGTGTGGGGCGCGGTCACCCAGCTGCGCGACACCGTGCACCACCGCATCTCGCTGGATGTGCGCGGCGCGGTGCTGGGCACGCTGGCCTGTGTGGCGATCGTGTTCGGCGCGACCGAGGGGCCCGAGATGGGCTGGACCAGCCCGGTGATCCTGGGTTCGGTGATCGGCGGTCTGGTGCTGCTGGTGGTGTTCGTGCTCGCCGAGCGCGATGTCGAGAACCCGCTGCTGCCGTGGTCGCTGTTCGACAGCCGCGACCGTGTGATCACCTTCGTCGCCATCTTCCTGACCTCCGGCGTGCTCGGCGCCACCACCTTCTTCGTGGCCCAGTTCCTGCAGAACGTGCTGCGCTACAGCCCTCTGCACGCCGGTCTGGCCAGCATCCCGTTCACCCTCGGCGCGGGCGTCGGCACCGCGGTGGCCTCGAAGGCGTGCATGTACGTGCGGGCGCGCTGGCTGCTGCTGGCGGCGGCGGTGGTGCTGTCGGGCGCGCTGTATTTCGGTTCCACGCTGGACAGTTCGGCCGACTACTTCCCGACGCTGCTGGTCATGATGTCGATCGTCGGCTTCTGCGTCGGCACGGCCATCGTGATCCTGCCGCTGTGCGTGCTGGTCGGCGTGGACATGGCCCATATCGGTCCGCTGTCGGCGGTGGGGCAGATGTTCATGAACATGGGCACGCCGTTCGCGGTCGGCATTCTGAGCCCGGTCGCGCTGTCGCGCACGCTGTCGCTGGACAAGGGCGCGACGGGCAAGGTGAGCACCATGACTCAGCATCAGATCGACGCGCTGGGCAGCGGTTACACCCTGGTGCTGCTGGTCTGCGCCATCGGCACCGCGCTCATGGGCCTGCTGGCGTTGACGCTGCGGTACACGCCCGCGCAGCTGGCGCAGGCGCAGCACGCGCAGGACGAGGCGCAGAAGAACTGAGCCCGGCGCCCGGGGCCGCTGGGGTGTCAACACGTGTTGGCCTACACTTGTGGGCATGACTGTGGAGACGGGTCCCCGGCGCTCGGACGCCACCCGCGCCGCGATTCTCGAGGCGGCGCGCAAACGGTTCGCCGAGGACGGCTTCCGCAAGGCGACCATCCGGGCCATCGCCGCCGACGCGGGCATCGATCCGTCGATGGTGATGCGGTACTACGGCAACAAGGACGGATTGTTCGACGCCGCACTCGATGTCGACCTGGCCCTGCCCGATCTCGGTGCGGCCGAGCCGGATTCGGTGGGCGGCCTGCTCGCGGCGCGCTTCCTCGAACTGTGGGAGCAGCCGCCGACCAGCGAGATCCTGCTGACCCTGCTGCGCTCCGCGCTCACCGACGAGGGGGTGGCCGAACGCACCCGGCGCATCTTCGCCCAGCAGTTGATGCCCGCGGTGCTGGGTTTCGGCGACCCGGCCGACGCGCCGCATCGCGCGGGTCTGATCGCCGCGCAGATGCTGGGACTCGCCTTGTGCCGCTACATCTTGCGGCTGCCGCCGGTGGTGGCGCTCACCCGGGAGCAGATCGTGGCCGAGATCGGCCCCACCATCCAGCGCTACCTGTCCTCCTGACCGCGGAGTGGTGAAAGCCACCGCTCTCGAGGGGTTTTCATGGGCCCGAACTTTCGGCACACTGCCCGGATGGGGATGAGCCTGGACACGGAACTGCTGGACCGCTGGACGAACCTGGCCGGGCCGCAGGCGCAGGCGGTGGGGGAGGACCTGGTCCGCCGCTATCGCGAGCCGCACCGCCGCTATCACACCGTCGAACACCTGGCCGCCATGCTCGCGGTCATCGACGACCTGGCCGCGGACGCCGACGACCTGGACGCGGTCCGCTATGCCGCGTTCTTCCACGACGCGGTGTACGCCATGGACCGCACCGACAACGAGGAGGCCAGCGCCCGCCTGGCCGAAACCACCCTGCCCGCACTGGGAGTCGCGCCCGATCAGGTCGCCGAGGTCGCCCGCCTGGTCCGCCTCACCGGCGGCCACCACCCGGACCCCGCGGACCGCAACGGCGCGGTCCTCTGCGACGCCGACCTGGCCATCCTCGCCGCCGACCCGGCCGGATACGCCGCCTACACCGCGGCCGTCCGCGCCGAATACGCCCATGTCCCCGACAACCTGTTCCGCGCCGGCCGCGCCGCGGTCCTCGCCGCCCTGGCCGAAGGCCCCGCCCTCTTCCGCACCCCGACCGCGCTCCGGCGCTACGAGGCCGCGGCCCGCGCCAACCTCGCCGCCGAAATGGCCGCGCTCACAGGCGAATAGCGCACACGGCTCGAGTTCGGTGATGATGCGTTTGGAGATGTCGTCGAGGTGCGGGGCGCCGCGTTCGGAGGTCTGGTCGGTCACGTGTGATCATCCTTCCCGAGAAACCCGGTACGTTGGAGAGCGCGCCTTCTCCGGCGGCATTCGGTCCGACAAGGATGATCTCCCGTGAAGTACGTTCCCCGCGCGGTTCTGTTCCTCTGCGTACCCGCGCTGTTGTTCCTGCTCCCGTGGTGGCTGCTGGTCTACACCACCCTCTCCGGTGCGGCGTTCTGGCTCGGTACCGCGGTCTTCCTGCTCGGATACCTGGCGCTGCCCGCGGTCATGCTGCTCGGGCACGGGCCCCGGCAGTCGGATGCGGCGGCCCTGGTGGGCGACACCCTGCTGGGTGTGATGTGGGTGGTGTTCAGCTGGTCGGCGATCGGCGCTGTCCTGCGCGGCGGCCTGGCGGTGGCCGGGGTGGACGATCCGGCCCGCTCCCGCATCGTGGCCGCGGGCGTGCTCGCGGTCGTGGTGGTACTGACCGCGTACGCGATCTACAGCGCCCGCAAGGTGCCGACGGTGCGGACCGTCGAGGTCGAGATCCCGCGTCTGGCACCCGGATTGGACGGCTTCCGGCTGGCCGTGGTCACCGACACCCATTTCGCCGCGACGGACCGGCTGCGCTGGTCGGAGAAAGTGGTGGCCGAGGTCAACGCCCTGCGCCCCGACATCGCCTGCCACGCGGGCGATCTCGCGGACGGTTCGGTGGCCAGGCGGGGCGCGCAGGTGGATCCGCTGGGCAAGGTCGAGGCCGAGTACGGGCGCTTCTACATCACCGGCAATCACGAGTACTTCGGTGACGCTCCCGGCTGGATCGAGCACATGGCGGGCCTGGGCTGGCGGCCGATGCGCAATGAGCACGAGGTCATCACCCACAACGGCGACAGTCTGGTGATCGCGGGCATCGACGACCCGACCGGCACCAGCCTGGCCGGCCACGGCCCCGATCTGCCCGCCGCCCTCGCCGGCGCGGACCCGAACCTGCCGGTGATCCTGCTGGCGCATCAGCCCCGCCAGGTCGCCGACGCGGTGGCGTCGGATGTGGCCCTCCAGATCTCGGGTCACACCCACGGCGGTCAGATCTGGCCGTTCCACTACCTGGTCCGCCTGGAGCAGCCGGTGGTGGCGGGCCTGAGCCGCCACGGCGAGCGCACCCAGCTCTACACCAGCCGCGGCACCGGCTTCTGGGGTCCGCAGCTGCGCCTGTTCGCCCCGAGCGAGATCACCCTGCTGATCCTGCGTTCGCCCCGCTGATCTACCGATCCGCCAGTCGCCGAACGGATTCGGCGTAGGCGGCCGGGTGGGTCAGGTTGCCGTTGTGGCCGCCGGGGAATTCGGTGGCCTCGACGCCCATCAGTTCGGCCAGTTCGAACGCGCACAGGCGGTCGAAGACCTGCGCCGGGGTGCGGCGTCCGACGGCGGGCAGGATGCGGGTGCTGGTCCGCGCCAGCCGGTCGACGTCGAGCTGGTCCTCGCGGATGGCCGTGAAGTCCTGCTCGATGAAATAGGTGAAGTTCGCGGCCCTGTCGGGCGTGATGGGCGGCAACTGCACGCCCTCCTCGATCTCCTGGTCGGCGGGGTTGATGCCGAGCGTGCGGGCCATCGGGGCCAGCGCGGCCCGCCAACCCTCGGCGCGGCATACCTGCTGGCATTCCTCGAGTTCGCGCCGGTGGTGCGCGCGCTGGGTGGCCGCGAGCAGCCACGGCGAGACCGGTTCGTGGGCGATGAGGGTGTGCACCTGCTCGGGATGCGTTGCGGCCAGGTGCAATCCGAGGGACGCGCCCATGCTGCAGCCGAGCATCAGGACGGGCTGGTCGGTAATGGCGGTCAGCAGCCGGTGGACGTCGTCGGCGTGGGCGGCGACGCTCGGCCGCGCGCTCGGCTCGTGAATCCGGCTGCGCGACAGCCCCCGTCGGTCGTAGGTGACGACGGTGAACTCGTTCTCCAGGTTCCGCACCAGGCCCTCGCTGCGGCGCGCGTCGCCCTCGCCGCTCTGGGAGATGAGCAGCATCGGTCCGGTGCCGCGGATTTCGTAGTACAGCTCGGCGCCGTCGACGGGGAGGGTGGCGGTCTCGATCGTGGTCATGCCATCACCCTAATCCATCTTTTCTGATGTATCAATAGTGATGTATCGGAATTGATGTATCGTCGCCGTATGAACGGAGTCGAGCTGTTCCTGCTGGGTCGCGCCCTCATGAAAATGGGGGAGCAGGCCCTGCCCGGCGCGGGCGAGGGCACGGGAAACCGCGCGGTACTGGTCGTCATCGGTGACGTGCTCGAACACCCGGGCACCACGATCAGCGAGGTGACCGGTCGCACCGGTCTCCCGCAGAGCGCGGTCTCGGGTGCCGTTGCCCGGCTGCGGGAAACGGGTTCGGTGGTGGCCCGGACCGATCCGCACGACCGCCGCCGCTCGCTGCTCGAACCCGCCCGCGAGTTGTCCGAACGGGTGTCGCAGGTCCGGGCCACCAGCATCGACGACACCCTAGCCGCGGCCCTGGGCGACGCCGATCCCGCCGCCCGCGCCGAAGTGCTCGCGGCGCTGGAGCTGCTGTCGACTCGCCTGGGCATCCGCCCGGGCGCGACCGTCGACTAGCTGTCGAACCCCAGCCCCGTGTAGTCGAGGGTCTTCAGCCACAGATTGCGCCGCCCCTGCCGCGCGTCCGCGCGGGCCAGCGACCAGCGGGTGAGGTGAATTCCCGCGGAGCGCAACGGTTCCGGCGGCAACGGCAACGGCCGCGAGCGCACCATGCGCAGCCGGGTGCGTTCGGTGTCGAGGCCCCACAGCTGATCGAGCATGACCTCCGCGCCGAAGCGGGTCGCGCCGACCCCGAGCCCGGTGTATCCGGCCGCGTACACCAGCCGGCCCTTGTACGCCGAGCCGAAGAAGGCGCAGAACCGGCCGCAGGTGTCGATGACCCCGCCCCAGCGATGGGTGAATCGCACGCTCTCGAGCTGCGGGAAGGTCTGGAAGAAGTGCCGGGCCAGGGTCTCGAAGGTGGCCTCGTTGTATTCCAGCCCGGGCGCGATGCGGTTGCCGAAGTGGTAGATGGCGTCGTAGCCGCCGAACAGGATCCGGTTGTCGCTGGTCAGCCGGTAGTAGTGGAAGCGGTAGGAGGCGTCCCCGACTCCGGTGCGGGTGCCCCAGCCGATGCTGTCGAGCTGGTCGGCGGTGAGCGGTTCGGTCATCAGCGCGTAGTCGTAGACCGGCACCACGTGCCGGGTCACCTTGGGCAGCGGTCCCGCGAATGCGCTGGTGCACAGGGCGACCCGCGGGGCGCGCACCTCGCCGTGCGGTGTGTGCAGGGTCAGTCCGCCGCAGGATTTCGACATGCGTTGCACGGGAGTGCCTTCGAAGATCCGCACGCCCGATTCCAGGCAGGCGCGCCGTAATCCCCACGCCAGCCGTGCCGGATCGAGCATGGCGACGCCGTCGCGGTCCCACCATCCGCCGAGATACGTGGGGGAGTGCACCATGCCCCGGACCTGCCCGGCGTCGAGCAGCTGGGTGCGGTGGCCGAGCGCCTCGGCGGCGTCGTGGCTCTCGCGCAGCCAGGCGAGTTCGTGTGGGGCGGTGGCGACTTCGAGTTCCCCGGTGCGTTCGAAGTCGCAGTCGATGCCGTACTGGACGAGAGCCTTCTCGATGTCGTCGAGGTTGGCTCGTCCCAGTCGTTCCAGTTGCCCGATCTCGTCGGGGAAGCGTTCGAGCCCGTTGGCCAGGCCGTGGGTGAGGCTGGCGGAGCAGAACCCGCCGTTGCGCCCGGAGGCCGCGTGCCCGCACAGCCCCGATTCCACCAGCACCACATCGGTTTCCGGATCGCGTTCCTTGGCCAGCAGTGCCGTCCACAACCCGCTGTAGCCGCCGCCGATGACGGCCAGCCCCGCGTCGACGGCGGTGGTGAGGGGGTCGGTGGGGGCCGGCCGCTCGGGCCTATCGGTCCAGTACGGCGTCGGAGCCGCATCCGCCAGCGCCGACGCCCACCGTTTGCTCTCCTTGGCCGACATGGCCGATCAACTCCTTCTCTCATACCGTGCGGCAGGCATCGGGGTACGCGAAAGCCGCCGATGGCCCGGACGGGTCCAGTCGGCGGCTTTCGGGAGAGTCAGCTGGTGGCGGCGCGATCCTCGGAGCGGCGGGACATGCGCAGGGTGGACCGCAACACCTGTGTCGGCATCATCGGCAGGTCCATTTCCGCCTCCTCCTGATGTCATGAGGATAGCTCAGAAATGCGGGGGCAGCCCCGACCGAATCCACTTCGCGACGCGAATGGTTTATTCGGCGCGGAAGATCACGTCGTGCCAGGGTTTGCGGGCGGCGCCGGTGATATCGGACATGACGTGCTTGATATTCGTGTACTCCTCGAATGCGTAGGCGGACATGTCCTTTCCGAATCCGGAGGATTTGAACCCGCCGTGCGGCATTTCGCTGACGATCGGAATGTGGTCGTTGATCCACACACAGCCGGCCCGGATCTCCCGGCTCGCCCGCTGGGTGCGGAACACGTCGCGTGACCACGCCGAGGCGGCCAGGCCGTAGTCGGTGTCGTTGGCCAGGGCGATGGCCTCGTCGTCGGTGTCGAACGGCAGCACCACCAGCACCGGGCCGAAGACCTCGCGTTGCACGATCTCGGAGTCCTGGGCCGCGCCGGTGATCAGGGTCGGCTCGAAATACGCGCCGGCCGCGGGCGTGTGTGCCGGAATTCGGCCGCCCCGAACGACTTTCGCGCCGGATTCGCGGGCCCGCTCGACCATGCCCTGTACTTTCTCGCGGTGCGCGCGGGAAATGAGCGGCCCCATATCAGTGCCGGGGTCCTCGACGGGGCCGAGCGTGACCCGGTCCATGAGCTCGGCGACCCGGCCCACGAATTCCTCGAACAAGGGCCGCTGCACATAGGCGCGGGTGGCCGCGGTGCAATCCTGTCCGGCGTTGATGAGCGCACCGGCCACCGCGCCGCGTGCCGCGGCCTCGGGGTCGGCGTCGTCGAAGACGACGAAGGGCGCCTTGCCGCCCAGCTCGAGGTGCACCCGTTTGACCGCGCCCGCGGCGGCGGCCGCCACCTGCTTGCCGACGGCGGTGGAGCCGGTGAAGGACATCATCGCCACCGCCGGATGCTCCACCAGCGGCTGCCCGGCCTGGATGCCGGTGCCGGTGAGGACGTTGATCACGCCCGGTGGCAGGCCCGCGGCCGTGGCCGCCTCCGCGAACAGCAGGGTCGACAGTGGGGTCAGCTCCGACGGTTTGAGCACCACCGTGTTCCCGGCGGCCACGGCGGGCAGGATCTTCCAGGCCGCCATCTGCAGCGGGTAGTTCCACGGCGCGATGGACCCGATGACGCCGAGCGGTTCGCGCCGGACGGCGGAGGTGTGGTCGCCGGAGTACTCCGCCGCCGCCTTGCCTTCCAGCTGCCGGGCGGCCCCGGCGAAGAAGGCGGTGTTGTCGATGGTGCCGGGCACGTCGAACTCGCTCGCCAGGCGAATCGGCTTGCCCGCGTTCACGCTCTCGGCGGCGGCGAGTTCCCCGGCGTGCTCGCGCAGCACCCGGGCCCACTCGTGCATGAGGTCCGAACGCGCGCCCGGCGTGCGCCCGGCCCAGTCGGGGAAGGCGTCCCGGGCTGCCGCCACCGCGGCCGCGGTGTCCGCGGTGTTCGCGCCCGCGCCCGTCGCGATCACCGCGCCGGTGGCCGGCGCGGTGATCGACAGC
>NZ_JBHWHH010000082.1:0-30915 GCF_042732555.1 Nocardia sp. NPDC059764 | reverse complement strand
GCCCTACTTGGTGCATTCGGTGGCGATCCGCTTGCCGGCCTTGCCCGCCTTGAACAGATCCTCGGTACCGAGGCTCACCTTGGTGGGGTTGGCGCCGTTGGCGCTCTCGATGATCTTCTGGATGCCGCTGTCCGACAGGCCTTCCTGGATGTAGATCCCGGCTACGCAGTCGGCGGTCTGCTGGCTGAGTTTGCCCTTGTCCTGCAAGGCTTTCGAGATCTCGGCGGCGGTCAGCGCGCCGACCGCGCCCGGCGTCGCCGCGATCGAGGACGGGAGGGTCACCCCGGAAGGGAGCGTGGGCAGGCCGGACGGGAGGGTGGTGGGCAGGCCGGACCCGCTGGTCGGCGCCACGGACGTCGGCACACCCGCGGGCGTGGGGGTGGGCGTGGCCGCCTGCTGGCTGTTCGCGCAGGCGGACAGTAGGGGCAGCGCGAGCAGCGCCACCACGACGACGGATTTCCGCATGATGTGATCCCTCCCGGATGCCGGGTCGATCCCGGTCGATTCAGAAATTGCACACCGGCACCGGAGAGTTAACAAGGGCGGCGCGGAAACCTCAGGCCGCCAAGGCCCCTGGCGGCCGGAGCCGCCGGGGAGCCACCCGCTACTGCTGCTTGAGGCAGTCGGTCACGATCTTGTTGGTGGCCGAGCGCGCCTTCTCCGCGTCCTCCTTGCTCATGCCGAGCGACTCCGGATCGGTGGCGGCCGCGGACTTGGCGTCATTCTTGATCATGATGCGCAGGCCGTCCTGCGAAATACCCTGATCCACATAGACTTTGGCGGCGCAGTCGGCGAGCTTCGCGTCCTTGAGGCCGCCGTCCTGCAACGCCTTGGAGACGTCCGCCTGGCTGACGTCGGCGGGCTTGTCGCCGCCGCAGCCGGCCAGCAGGGGAAGGGCGACGAGCGCGGCAGCCATCAGGCCTGTGCCGCTCAGAGAAAGACGCACCGGTGCCTCGACTCTCATGATTCGATGGGAGAAATACGCCTGGCACCTTCTCACAGATCCATCGCGGCGCGCAGCGCTGTATCGATTCGCTCGGCCGTCTCGGCGTCCACCTCGGCGACCCGCTCGGCCAGCCAGCCGCGATAGATGCGGCCCAGATTGCCGGCGTGCACCCAGCCGTGGCCCGGAATGGGGACCGCGAGGATGTCCTGCGGATCGGCGGCCTCGACCTCGGCCGCGATCAGCCAGGGCCGCGGCGACTCGTTGATGCCGTCGCTGGAGATGAGAACGATGGTGCGGGTACGGGTGGTGCCGTGCGGGTGGTAGACCCAGAGTTCACCCCTGCGCACGCAGCTCCTTCTCGGCGGCCAGCATTTCCGCCTCGTCGGCGGCGGCGAGGTCGACCGGATCCGATGCCGGGCCGCACCCCAACCGCACGGCTTCGCGACGCGCGGCGCGGGAGATCCACGCCGACGGCGACATGCCCGCGCGGGCGGCGGCGTCCTGGGCAAAGGACCAGGCGGCCTCGTCCAGCGACAGGGTCACTTTCCGGGTTGCCATACCTTTTATCGTACCGGCGGGGGCCCGTTTTCCAGCCTGTTGGCGACACGTCAACAACTGTAGGGTGACATCAGCGATCGCGGCCCGGGGAGTGACAGATGACCACGTTGAACCATTACCGGACCGGCAGCGGCGAACCGCTCGTGCTGGTGCACGGCGTCGGCAGCCGCTGGGAGGTGTGGGAGCCGATCATCGGCACGCTCGCCGAATCCTTCGACGTGATCGCCGTGGACCTGCCCGGCTTCGGCGGCAGCGAGCCGCTGGCCGACACCACCGTCACCACCCTGGCCGACGCGCTGGCCGCATTCCTCGCCGCCGAGGGGCTCGAACAGCCGCATCTGGCGGGCAATTCCATGGGCGGCGGCATCGTCCTGGACCTGGCCGCGCGCGGCCTGGCCCGCTCGGCCACCGCCTTCTCCCCCATCGGCTGCTGGGGCACGACCGGCCGGATCTGGTGCCAGCAGGCGCTCGGGCGGGCGAAACAGCTGCTCACCGCGGCGCGCCCGGCCGTGCCCATCGTGCTCGGCAACACCGTGGGCCGGTCCGCGACCCTCGGCCTGGTGTTCGGCAAGCCCTGGCAGCTCGACACCCGGATGTCGATGGAGACCGTCGAGGGCCTGCTCGGCGCGGCGGGCTTCGACGCCGCGCTGGCCTCCTTCACGAACTTCCGGCTCCCCGAACCGGCCGCCCTGGCCGATGTCCCGATCACCGTCGCCTGGGGCAATCGTGACATTCTGCTCACGTACGCCACTCAGGCCCGCCGCGCCCGCGCGCTGCTGCCCGGTGCGCGGCACGTCACCCTGCACGGCAGCGGCCACACGCCGTTCTCCGACGATCCGGCCGGCTGTGCGCGACTGCTCCTGGACCGGATCGGATAAGGAATGACCGTGAGCCACAACGTTTCCCTGACCATCGACGGCGACCGGGCGTACGTGGCCCTGGATCGGCCGGACAAGCACAACGGCCTGACCATCGACATGCTCAACGAGCTGGTCCGGGTGGCGGGCGTGATCGGCAAGCGCCCGGACGTGCGCGCGGTCATCCTGACCGGCAATGGGCCCAGCTTCAGCTCCGGGCTCGACGTCGCCAAGGCGATGGGCAACCCGATCGACGTGGTCCGCAACTTCGTCCCGCTGCCGTGGCGCGGCACCAACACCTTCCAGGAGGCGTGCTGGGCGTGGCGGCGACTGCCGCAGCCGGTGATCGCGGTGGTGCACGGTCGATGCTACGGCGGCGGACTACAGCTCGCGCTGGCGGCCGACTTCCGGTTCGTCACACCGGATTCGGAGTTCTCGGTGATGGAGGCCAAGCACGGCCTGATCCCCGACATGACCGGCGCGGCCACACTGTCGCGGCTCATCGGCATCGATCAGGCGCTGCTGCTGACCATGACCGCCGACCCGGTCGACGCCGCCTACGCCGAGCGCATCGGTCTGGTCACCGAGGTGTCGGCGGACCCGCGCGCGGCCGCCGAGAAGCTGGCCGATCGGATCGCGGCGCGCTCCCCGCACGCGGTGGCCGCCGCCAAGAAGATGTTCGACCGCACCTGGCAAACTTCGGTGCGCCGGACCCTGTCCATCGAACGCGCCACCCAGCTGCCTCTTATCGTCCGACAGACCCTCGGACGTGATAGGAATGGAAAGTAAGCCAATTCACGGCAAACACACTGGTGTGCAGTCCCGATCGACTCGCGATCACTGTTAGCATTTTCACACTTTGCCAACGAGTCGAACGCATTGTGCGGTCCGCCACATACCGTTTGGTCCGCGCATTATTCGGCGAGACCCGGAGGACGCACGCAATTGACCAAGACCGCTCCGCTGCTGCTGTCCGCTGTGGCCGGTGCCACGGCCTTGCTCCTGGCGATGACATCACCGGCCGCAGCAAACCCCAACGCCATCAATCCGATTCCCGTGCTCAACGGAACCAACGGTTTGCCACAGCTACCGGGCCGGACCAAAGCCGTCTTCCAGGTCACCGGCATGGCGAGCCCGAACAACACCCAGGCCTACAACGTGCTCGGCACCGACCTGGGCATCATGTGGGACAACGGCAACGGCGAAATGCTGACCGCCTTCGGTGACACCGCCGGTCTGGGCCTGCCGAACCTGCTGGTCGGCAGCACCTGGGCCTGGCGCTCCAACATCCTGGTCCGCTCGCACACCCAGGACCCGTCCAACGGCGTCTACTTCGACTCCGTGGTGCGGGACATCTTCGGCCAGGCCCGCGACCTGATCCCGAGCCCCAAGATCCCGTTCATCGAGATCAGCCGCATCCCCACCGCGGCCATCTCGGTCGGCGGCACCCAGATCATGAGCCTGATGTCGGTGAAGAGCTGGGACGACATCGGCCAGTGGACCACCAACTACTCCAGCCTCGCGGTCTCCGGCGACAACGGCGAGAACTGGGTCGAACTGCCCGCCACCCGCCGCGCCGACGACGGCGGGAACTCCAACTTCCAGATGAACGCCTTCGTCAAGCGCGGCGGCTTCCTGTACGACTTCGGCACCGACTCCGGGCGCAACCACCCGGCCTACGTGGCCCGCGTCCCGGAGGGCGCCGCCACCGATCTCGGCGCCTACGAGTACTGGGACGGCGGCCGGTGGCAGAAGGACATCAATGCCGCGCAGCCGGTGGTGGGCGGCGGCGTCTCCGAGATGTCGGTGATGTGGAACGACTACCTCGGGCAATACATCATGCTGACCACGGACCCGTGGAACTCGGTGGTCATGTACACCTCGCCGAGCCCGGAGGGGCCGTGGAGCCCGCCGTCGGTGCTCATCGACACCCGCGAACTCCCGACCGCCTACGCGCCCTACATCTTCCCGTACCAGACCGGGCGTGACCTGTACTTCCTCACCACCGTCCACAGCCAGTACAACGTGTTGCTGATGCACACGACGCTCTAGCGGAACCCGACTCCCGGGACTCCGGCCCGCTCGACCCGACGCCCGCGAACGCCCCCCTTCGCGGGCGGCTTTCGTCGGCGGGCACGACTTCTAGACTCGTTCCCATGGATACCGCCGCATGGGACGAGCACTACTCCGCCACCGAACTGGTGTGGGGCGCGCCCCCGAACGCCACGGTGGTCGAGCAGGTCTTCGGGCTGGAACGCCGGGTGCCGGTCGGCGGGCACGGGATCGGCGAGGGCCGGCCCGAGCTGCCGCGAGTACTGGACCTGGGCTGCGGCGAGGGCCGCAACGCGCTCTGGCTCGCCACCCACGGCTGGCAGGTCGACGCCGTCGACTTCTCCCAGACCGGTATCGACAAGGGCCGTACCGTCGCCGCCCGGCTCTCCCGCTCGGTGCGCGGGCGCATCCACTGGGTGCACGGCAATGTCACCGATCTGGACCGCGCGGGCATCACCGGCCCCTACGAACTGATCCTGGTCGCCTTCCTGCACCTGCCGCCCGAGGACCGGCGCATCATGCTGCTGCGCGCGGCCGGGATGCTCTCCCCCGAGGGCACCCTGCTGGTCATCGGCAACGACACCCTCAATCTGACCGAAGGCTATGGCGGCGAACAGGATCCGGCCCTCACCTTCACCCCGGCCGATATCATCGCCGATCTCGCCTCCGCCGAACCGGCCATTCGCGTCCGGATCGCCGACCGCGTGCACCGGCCCACCGAGGACCGCGACGCCATCGACGCCCTGGTGGTCGCCACCCGCCCGGCGGTCGAGGACCCGGACGCGCCACGGGCTCTCGAGGTTCCCCCGCCTCCGGCGCTGGACATGTTCTGACGGCTGCGGCCCGTCAGCGGTCGACGGTCAGCCCTGTGAGCCGTGCGCTCTCGTCCCACAGCCGCGTGCGGCGGGCCGGATCGGTGGTGTGCGCGGCCGTCGCGACATCCTTGCGGCGCACGAAGAATCGACCGGACACGCCCTCGAGTTCGGGCGCGGTGGCCAGCCAGACCGGTGTATCGGCCCCGGCGTCGGGACCGGGCAGCAGCGGATTGACCCACTGCGACCAGCCGAAGACTCGCAGCAGCCCGCGCGCGGATTCCCGGCCCAGCCCGGTGTGCCGGATGATCCCCGGATGCGCGCCGTTGACGGTCACGCCGCTGCCCGCGAGCCGCTCGGCCAGGCTGTAGACGAACATCGCGTTCATGTTCTTGGTGCGCCCGTAGGCCACGAAAGGCCGGAAACTGGGCGGGAATCCGAGCGCCCGCGGATTCCGGAATCCCAGATCGTCGAGATCGACGGGCACCGAGCGCAACGCGGCCGGTGAGGCCCCGACCACCACCAGTCGCGCGGATCGCCCGGTGTCGGCGAGGTTCTCACCCAGGGTGCGCAGCAGCAGGTACGGCGCGAGGTGGTTGGTGGCCAGGGTCGGCTGCAAGCCCTCGGCGGTGCGGTCTGCGATGTCGGCCACCACCGCCGCATTGCTGATCAGAATGTCGATCCGGCTGTCCCGCAGGCGATCCCCGAGCGCACGCACGTCCGCGACCAGCGAGAGATCCGCGAGTTCGTTCCGCAGCACCGCGTCGGGCACGGCCGCCGTGATCCGTTCCCGCGCGGCGCGCAACCGGCCCGGGTCCCGCCCGACCAGCACCACCTCCGCACCGGCCGCGGCCAGCTGCCGCGCGATCGCTTCCCCGATGCCGTTCGTCGCGCCCGTGACGACGGCTGTTGTTCCCCGGTCCATACCCGCTCCCATCAGAGGTTGACAGTGTCAACCTAGGCGCGCTGGTTGACACTGTCAACCACTGATTACGATGGACCGATGCCGCCGTCCACCCGCACCGTGCTGCTCGATTCCGCTCTCCGCCTGCTCGACGCCGGCGGGGTCGAGGCCGTCACGCTGCGCGAGGTCGGCAGCGGCGCGGGCGTCTCGCACAACGCGCCCTACAAACACTTCGCAAACAAGGACGCGCTGCTCGCGGCGGTCGCCGCCCGCGAATTGTCCGAGCGCTCAGCGGATTTCGCCCGCATCGTGCAGGATCGTCCGGAGCCGGTCGAGATGCTGCGCGGGGTGCTGCACGGCTACATCGCGTGGGCACTCGAACACCCCGCCCGCTTCAAGCTGGTCTTCGGCCACTGGGCCGACGAGACCCCCGAACTCGCGGAGACCGGGCGCAATGCCCAGAATGCGCTGATCGCCCTGGTCGGGCTGGCCCAGGAGGCGGGCAGCCTGCCCGGCGGCGACACCGAACGCATGGCCTCCCTGGTCCGCGCGCTGGCCCACGGGGCCGCCGACCTCGCCTCCTCCGGCCACCTGGACGCGAACGGCAAAGGGCACGCGACGCCGACCGACCTCGTCGACGACCTGCTCGCCTACCTCAGCAAAGCCCGCTGAGCCCGCAAGACGGATTCACCCGGCGGTGCGCAACCGCTCAGTTCGCGGACCAGCGTTCCAACCACGGCTCGATCGCGGCGACGATCTCCTCGAACCCGGCGCGATACGAATGCGCCTGTCCCGCAATGACATGCACCTCGGCCGCATCGGCGGCATCGGGAATACCGAAGGGGTCGCGCGCGCCATTGACCACGACGACCTCGATGTCGCCGGATTCCAGCAGTTCTTCGCGCCGCGACTTCTCCGGCTTACCGGGTGGATGCAGCGGGAACGACAACGCGACCACGCCGCGCGCACCGGCCTCGCGCGCGGTCCGGCACGCCACCCGCGCGCCATTGCTACGCCCGCCCTGGATCAGCGGCGCGCTCCGGACCTTCTTCCGCAGGGCCGCGATGATTTCGAGCCAAGCCGCGTCCTGCACGTCGGCCTTGCCGGGCGCGCGCCGCCCCGCGACCCGATAGGGCTGGGTCACCAACGCCACCGCGCCGCCCAGGGCGACAGCCGAATCCCGCACGGCCAGCAAATCTTTCGCATCGACCCCGCCGCCGGAGCCGTGGGTGAGCACCAGCAGGAATCCGGGCTTCTTCCGCCCGGGCTCGGCGATCTCCGCCTCCGCCGGTCCCGCACTCGTCTCGATCCGCATATACGCACCGTAACCACCGTCACAGGCCGGTTTCGCGCGGCACACCGGAGGTGTGCACGAGGGTTGCCCACGCGCCCGGAGCCGACGGTGTCGAGGGCCTCACGCCGCCCCGTCATCGATCTCCCGCAGGGCTTTCACCTGCGACGACGGGATCCCCGCGGACTCAACGAAACCCCCACCCCCGGTTACCCGCGTGCTTTCGGTCACATTCGGCCTGGATCGGGTTGGCGGGCCCCCTACCGGTCGGTAACATGGCGCATAAGTTACCCGCTAGTAGCGCTGCTTTACGGTGTCTACCCGGTGGAGACCTTACGGGCGGGAACGGCACACACCGAACCGCACCCATCTCAATGGAGAGTGAGTACGACCATGGGTCACTACAAGAGCAACGTTCGCGACCTCGAGTTCAACCTGTTCGAGTTCCTGGGCATCCAGAAGCTCCTCGACGCGGGCGCCTACGGCGACCTCGACGCCGACACCGTCAAGGAAATGCTGAGCGAGGTCCGTCGCCTGGCCGAGGGCCCGCTCGCCGAGTCCTTCGCCGATGCCGACCGCAACCCGCCGGTGTTCAACCCCGACACTCACACGGTCACTCTCCCCGAGTCGTTCAAGAAGTCCTACCGCGCCCTCGAGGACGGCGGCTGGTCCAAGGTTCCGGTCCGCGAGGAGCTCGGCGGCCTCGGCGCCCCGTCCGTCGTCGGCTGGGCGCTGGGCGAGATGGTCCTGGGCGCCAACCCGGCCGCCCAGATGTACGCCGCCGGTGCGGGTTTCGCGCAGGTCTTCTACAACAACGGCACCGATGAGCAGAAGCAGTGGGCTCAGAAGATCGCCGACCGCAACTGGGGCGCCACCATGGTGCTGACCGAGCCCGACGCGGGCTCCGACGTCGGCGCCGGCCGCACCAAGGCGATCCAGCAGGAGGACGGCTCCTGGCACATCGAGGGCGTCAAGCGCTTCATCACCTCGGGTGACTCGGACGACCTCTTCGAGAACATCATGCACCTGGTGCTGGCCCGCCCCGAGGGCGCCGGCCCGGGCACCAAGGGTCTGTCGCTGTTCTACGTGCCGAAGTTCCACTTCGACTTCGACACCGACACCATGGGTGAGCGCAACGGCGTGTTCGTCACCAATGTCGAGCACAAGATGGGCATCAAGGTCTCGGCCACCTGTGAGGTCACCTTCGGCGGCCACGGCGTGCCCGCCAAGGGCTGGCTGGTCGGCGAGATCCACAACGGCATCGCGCAGATGTTCGACGTCATCGAGAACGCTCGAATGATGGTGGGCACCAAGGCCATCGCCACCCTGTCGACCGGTTACCTGAACGCGCTCGAGTACGCCAAGACCCGTGTCCAGGGCGCCGACCTGACCCAGATGACCGACAAGGCCGCCCCGCGCGTCACCATCACCCACCACCCGGACGTGCGTCGTTCGCTGGCCATGCAGAAGGCGTACGCCGAGGGCCTGCGCGCCGTGTACCTGTACACCGCCGCGCACCAGAACGCCGACGTCGCCGAGCTGGTCTCGGGCGCCGACAAGGACACCGCGTTCCGCGTCAACGACCTGCTGCTCCCGATCGTCAAGGGTGTCGGCTCCGAGCGGGCCTACCAGTACCTGACCGACTCGCTGCAGACCTTCGGTGGCTCCGGCTTCCTGCAGGACTACCCGATCGAGCAGTACATCCGCGACGCCAAGATCGACTCGCTGTACGAGGGCACCACCGCCATCCAGGCGCAGGACTTCTTCTTCCGCAAGATCGCCCGCGACCGCGGCGTGGCGCTGGCCCACGTGGCCGGCCAGATCCAGAGCTTCATCGAGCGTGAGGGTGGCAACGGCCGTCTGAAGGCCGAGCGCAAGCTGCTCGCCACCGCCCTCGAGGACGTGCAGGGCATGGCCGCCACCCTGACCGGGCACCTGATGGGCGCCCAGCAGGACCCGAAGGAGCTCTACAAGGTCGGCCTGGGTTCGGTCCGCTTCCTGCTGGCCGTCGGTGACCTGATCATCGGCTGGCTGCTGCTGTCGCAGGCCGAGGTCGCCATCAACGCCCTCGACGCCGGCTCCACCGAGAAGTTCTACGACGGCAAGATCGCCACCGCGCAGTTCTTCGCCCGCAACGTGCTGCCCGAGCTGACCTCGGTCCGCACCGTCCTGTCGAACCTCGACAACGACATCATGGAACTCGACGAAGCCGCGTTCTGATAGCTGAATGACGAAGGGGCCCGGGTGATTACCCGGGCCCCTTCGCTATATCCGGATCACTGGCACCGCACGACCGGGATCGGGTCGTACTTGACGGTGCGGGTGTTGCGGAAGATCTCCTTGCCCGTCTTGGCGTCGCGGATGACGCGGGTGTCGGAGGTGGTGAAGCCGGAGCCGCCGCCGGAGGGGACGCAGTCCTTGCCCGCGGGCAGCGTGATGGTCTGGGGCTCGGTGTATTTGGAGCGGTCGCCGGTGATCGATTCGACGTCGACGGTCTTGGTGCTCCACATCCGGACGGTCACGTTCGCGGCGTCGGAGGTGGCGTCGATGATCACGCCGTACGGTGTGTTGTTGCGGAATTTCAGGTCGATCGCGCCGTCGAAGACGGTGGCCTCGCGGGCGGCCGGGTAGCGCGAGATGTAGTAGCTGTGCTCGGTGTGGCCCGCGTCCTCCATGCCCGCGAAATACGCGGCGTTGTAGAGGGTGGTGGCGAACTGCGAGATGCCGCCGCCGACCGCGTTGGCGGGACGGCCGTTATTGATGATGCCGGACTCCACGTAGCCCTCGGCCACGCCGCGGGGGCCGGTGAAACCGTTGAGCGAGAACGTCTCCCCGGGCCGCACCAGCGCGCCGTTCACCTTGCGGGCGACCACGCCGATGTTCACCCCGGACGGCCCGCTGAACCCGCCGGTGGTGAAGGAGCCGATCACCTCGGTGATGCCCAGCTTGCCCGCCTCCTCGGTGGTCAGCTTGGGCTGCACCTCCTTGTAGGCCACCGGCTTCACCCGCATACCCGGCGAATCCAGCACGGCCGGAAGGTCTTCCAGGGTCTTGTCCCAGTCGACCAGCAGCCCGGGCACCGCGGGCCGCACAGCGGCGCGGGAACCGCTCAGGTCGAAGCTCGCGTCCTGCGGCTTCGTCTCGGTGGCCTGCAACTGCGGGGCCAGGATAGCGGTCATCGCCTCCCGGTTGATCGAAAGGCCCAGTCCGCCATGGCCGTCCGGCGGGAAGGCGAGCACGCTCGCGATCTGCGCCGGTTCCACGGTGGCGTCGCCGCCCTGTCCGGTGAACGCGATCGGGGCGCGCACGGCCGGTTCGGCGACCATCCGCAGGGTGCGGTCGACGGCGTCGGCGGTCACCTTGGCCGGGGTCTCCACCATGGGCAGGGTCATCGCCGATCCGTCGGCCCAGTGCTCGATCAGGGTGGCACGGGCGGCCGGGGCGTCGAGGGTCAGGCCGGGCACCGGGCGGACCGCGACGGGCCGCGCGCCCTCGAAGGCGATCCCGCCCTCGACCGGACGCCGATCCTGCGCCCGCAGGGCTTCCAGCTGCTTGTCCATGGCCGTGGCGTCGACAGTGGAGGCGGGTTCCACGTCGTGGGTGGTGAAGAAGGACGCGATCCGGGTGAACGGGTTGAGCGGCTGACCGCCGATCCGGTCCCAGGTGCCGTCCCAGTCGACGCCCAGTCCGGCGGCGCGCGGCACCACGTCGGTGGTGGCGTCTCCGGTGTGGACGGTGATCGGCCGGGTCGCCCGCTGTTCGAGCGCGGGTTCCAGTCGGGCCCGTGCGGCCGCCCGGTCCTCGCCGCCGATGTCGATCCCGGCCACCTGCGTACCGCGCGGCACATTTCCGGACGAAACGGACAGATCGACCAGGTACCCGACCGTCGCAGCGGCTGCCAGCACACCCATGGCGATCCCGGCGCGACGCCCGGCATTTGAATTCATAACGTGGCGTACGCGAGCAATTCCACCGGTCACGAACCATCTCCCCAGCTCTCAGCAAACCTGCTGCAACGATACCGGTCGTCCGGTTTTGGAGCAGTCCTGAGACGCAAAGAGCTCCGTGCGGTTGCCGGGTCGGGGGTCTGGCAACAGCACGGAGCCACCCGTTCTATCGACACCGGTTCCAGGGTGTTACACACCCATTTCACGAATCGGGATATCTATCCGGACGAGCTATCGTCGTACTGATCAAGGCGACACCTGATCTCGTGAGATGCGGGTAACTCACCGGATACGTCCAAGGTCGGTTCGGCTCGCAACCGCCGGCACGGGTACTACAACGGTGAACGGCTCTCAGCCGCCCGCTAAAGGCGCGGAGAGGCGGATTGGGCTATGCAGCTGGGGATGATCGGGCTCGGGCGGATGGGCGCGAATATCGTGCGCCGGATCGTGCGCGACGGGCATACCGCGGTCGGATATGAACGCAAGCCCGAGCACATCGAGGAACTCGCCGGGGAACTCGGCGACAAGTTCCAGGGCAGTACCGAACTCCAGAAATTCGTGGCCATGCTCGACACCCCACGCGTGGTGTGGGTGA
Organism: Nocardia sp. NPDC059764; assembly: GCF_042732555.1. Classification (NCBI taxonomy): domain Bacteria; kingdom Bacillati; phylum Actinomycetota; class Actinomycetes; order Mycobacteriales; family Nocardiaceae; genus Nocardia; species Nocardia sp. NPDC059764. The sequence goes on along the minus strand of NZ_JBHWHH010000082.1, from coordinate 18,953 downwards.
TGATCCCCGCCGGTGCGACGGGCACGGTCATCGACAATGTCGCCGAGCTGCTGGCGCCCGGCGACATCATCATCGACGGCGGCAACAGCCGCTACCACGAGGACATAGCCCGCGCGAACATGCTGCGGCCCAAGGGGATTCACTACGTCGACATCGGCACCTCGGGCGGCGTGTTCGGTCTCGACCGCGGCTTCTGCCTGATGATCGGCGGCGAACCGGAACCGGTCGCGCACCTGGATCCGCTGCTGAGATCCATCGCCCCCGGCGTCGACGCCGCACCCCGCACACCCGGCCGCAGCGGCACCCCGTCCCAGGCCGAGCAGGGTTATCTGCACTGCGGCCCGGCGGGTGCGGGGCATTTCGTGAAGATGGTGCACAACGGGATCGAATACGGCGCCATGGCCGCCTATGCCGAGGGCCTCAATATCCTGCACAAGGCGAATGTCGGCAGCGAACAGGACGACGAGCATTCCGCGGAAGTCACGCCGCTCGAACATCCCGAGTACTACCGCTACGACATCGATATCCCCGAGGTGGCCGAGGTGTGGCGGCGCGGATCGGTGGTGGCGTCCTGGCTGCTCGATCTCACCGCCGCCGAGTTGTACGCCGACCCGAATCTCGACTCGTTCGGCGGCCGGGTCTCCGACTCCGGCGAGGGCCGCTGGACCGTGGACGCCGCCATCGACGAGGGCGTGCCCGCGCCGGTGCTGTCGGCGGCACTGTTCCAGCGTTTCGCCTCCCGCGGCGAAGCCCTGTTCGCGGACAAGACACTGTCGGCCATGCGCCAGGCCTTCGGCGGGCATCACGAACTGCCGAAGCGGTAAGTGGGATACGAAAGGCGACAACAGATTTCGCGAGCTTCGGGGTAACTCGCCGGGTACGTCCAGAATCGGCTCGGCTCCCAGCCGCCGGCACGGGTTCGAAACGGCAGACGGCTCTCAGCCGTCCGCTGAAGTCTCGGGGAGGCGGAGGAGCTACCGTCGAAGACATGCGCCTTGCACCGGGGATCGTTGTCGCGGTAACCGCCCTCGCACTGACCGCCTGTTCGAGCGGGAAGGACTCCACCGACGCCACGCCGACCAGCGGTAGCGCGGCACCGAGCAGCAGCGCCGTCGTGCCGCCGCCGACGACGACGGGCAAGCAGGACTGCGCGGCCGGGTATCTCTCGGAGTTCACCCTGCGGCAGAAGCTCGCGCAGCTGCTGACCGTCGGCGTGACCGGTGAGGCCGACGCCGAGAACGTGGTGCGGAACGAGCAGATCGGCGGCATCTTCATCGGCAGCTGGACCGACAAGGCCATGCTGGCCCAGCATCAGGTCGACGCCGTTCAGCAGGCATCACGGACCCCGCTCATGGTGACCATCGACGAGGAGGGCGGCCGGGTCTCGCGGGCCAAGGACCTGATCGGGCCCGCGCCCTCGGCCCGGGTGATCGCCCAGACCATGAGTCCCGACGAGTTCTACACCTTCAGCCTGGACCGGGCGAAGAAGCTGCGGGCGCTGGGCGTGACCGTGGACTTCGCGCCGGACACCGATGTGAGCGCGCAGCCCGACGACTCGGTGATCGGCGACCGCTCCTTCTCCGACGATCCGGATGTGGTGACGCAGTACGCGGGCGCGCAGATCCGGGCCATGAAGGACGCCGGGCTGGGCAGTGTGATCAAGCATTTCCCGGGTCACGGCTCGGGTTCGGGCGACTCGCACACCGGCGCGGTGCGCACGCCGCCGCTGGATCAGATGCAGACCACGGACCTGGTCCCGTTCCGCAATCTGGTGGATTCGGGCGCCGCTGTGATGGTCGGGCACCTGGATGTGCCGGGTCTGACCACCGCGAATGTGCCGGCCAGTATCAGCCCGCAGGCGATGGCGCTGCTGCGTCAGGGCACGGGTTACGGCGCAGCACCCTTCGAGGGCGTCATCTTCACCGATGACCTGGGCGGCATGGCCGCGATCACCAGCCGGATGAGCATCGAGGACGCGGTGGAGGCCGCCCTGATCGCGGGGGCCGACAATGCCCTGTGGATCACCACGGACGCGGTGCCGAAGGTGCTGGACCGGCTCGTGACGGCGGTGAACAGTGGCCGCTTACCGGGATCCCAGGTGGATGCCTCGGTCTTGCGCATGGCAAGGTTCAAGGGCTCCGCGCCGCACTGCTGAGATCGGCCCCGACGCCGCCGTCCAGGCATGGCGAATCACCGGCAATTCACACTGGCGGAACTTACCATGGAGTAAGATAAGGGCTTCGGCGTTTGCGATGAGCGCCGGAGGTCCGGTCCGAGGAGAGTGAATGGCAGGCGGAACGAAACGGCTTCCTCGCGCGGTGCGCGAGCAGCAGATGCTCGACGCCGCCGTGGAGGTCTTCTCGCGCAAGGGCTACCACGACACCTCGATGGACGCGATCGCCGCCGAGGCGAAGATCTCCAAGCCGATGCTGTACCTCTACTACGGCTCCAAGGACGAACTCTTCCGCGCCTGCATCCTGCGCGAGAGCGCGCGGTTCATCGAAGCGGTCGCGGTCGCGGGCAACCCCAAACTCACCCCGCACGAGCAGCTGCGCGCGGGCCTGGAGGCGTTCCTCGCCTACGTGGACCAGAACCGGCTGTCGTGGCAGGTCCTCTACCGGCAGGCGCTCGGCCAGCAGCCGTTCGCCACCGAGATCGCCAACAGCCGCGACCGGATCATCGAGCTGACCGCGAAACTGCTGGAGTCCAGTGCCAAGTACGCCGAGCCGGGCACCAATTTCGAGGTGGTGGCGGTGGCGGTGATCGGCGCGGGCGAGGCCATCGCCGACCGGGTCGCCAGCGGGCAGATCGACATGGACGTGGCCGTGAACCTGCTCGACGATCTGGCCTGGCGCGGTCTGTCCGGCAACAAGAAGCGGGCCGAGCCCGCCTGAACCGGTCGGCCCGCCGGACTTGCCGTCCCGGCGCGCGCCTGCCACAGTTCGCTGCGATCGTGTTGCAGGACGGCCCTTCCGGCCGGGGAGCGGGGACATCTTGTTCGGCTTGCTGAAGCCGTGCGCGCACAGTGCGGCACGGCACGGAATCGACCCCTCGGCGTGGCAGGCGCACATGTGCGGTCTGTGCCTGGGCCTGCGCGAGGGGCACGGCCAGCTGGCCCGCGCGGCCACCAATACCGACGCCATCGTGCTCGAGATCCTCACCGAGGCACAGCAATCGCTGCCTTCGGCGCGTACGGCCGCGGGCCCGTGCCCGCTGCGCGGTATGCGCCGGGCCGAGGTGCTCGCCGCGGACGCGCCCGGGGTCCGGCTGGCCGCCACCGCGTCACTGCTGCTGGGCGCGGCCAAGATTCGCGATCACGTGGACGACGGTGACGCCCACCGGCTGGCCCGCCGTCGGCTGACCCGCGTCTCCACCCGCTGGCACGCCCGGGCCCGCTCGGCCGCCGCGCCGCTGGGCCTGGATGTGGAACCCCTGATCGCGGCCATCGAATCGCAGCTGCGCCTGGAGAACTCGCCCGGCAGCTCGCTGGCGGAACTGACCGAGCCGACCCAGGTCTGTGCCGCGGAGCTGTTCGCGCACACCGCGATCCTGGCCGATCGCCCCGAGAACGCCGACGCGCTGCGCGAAGCCGGATGGCATTTCGGCCGGATCGCCCATCTCGCGGACGCGCTCGAGGATCTCGACGCCGACCGGGCCGAGGGGCGTTTCAATCCGCTGTCCGCCACCGGAACCACGCCGGAGCAGGCGCATGCCCTGGTGGCCGAATCGAATTCGCTCTTGCGCGCGGCCCTGACCCGGGTCGCCCTGGACCGGACCGCGACGGTCCGCTGGGCGCTGCTCGATCCGCTGGGCAGTGTGGTCAAGCAGCTCGGCCGGGCCGCGGGCGTCGTCCACACCTGCGCCACGGGCGCGTGCCGCACCCAGACCGCGGCGCTGCCGGTGGCGACCTTCACGCAGCGACCGGGTTCGGATGACCTGCGCGAGAAGCCGAACCTACTCGAAGGTCTCGGCATCATCTGCACCCAGTACTGCACCGGATACGCGTGCTGCGCGGAGCACACCGGCCCGTGCAGCGGCCGCCGCAAGGAGCCGTGGATGAACTGCTGCGACGGCTGCGGGAATTGCGGCTGTGACGGCTGCGGGGACTGCTGCGACTGTGACTGCGACTGCTGCGACTGCGGTTGCGATTGCAGCTGCTGACGCCGAACCGGCGTCAGTCCCCACGAAATGACAAGAGCCGCACGCTGTTTCGTACCGGATATAGAAACCCCTGCGTGGCGACATCCGGTATCCGAGACAACGTGCGGCTCTTCACCCCCGTCGGGCGGGCCGTGTGATCACGGCTCCGCCCGAAACCTCGGGTGTCAGGCTCGTACTCAGCGCAGCGTAGCGGTGAGGTGTGGATAGCCCTTCTTCGGGTGCTTCAAGGACAAGTCCCATCCACCGGACGCCTGGTCGGCGTACACGTTCACGGTGGACGGCAGCAGGATCGGCTTGCCGAACTTCACCGAGTAGGTGGTCCGGTCCGGAACCCGGCCCTCGATGGACCCGAGGATGGCGGCCGCCGACCACATGCCGTGCGCGATCGGCTTCGGGAATCCGAAGGCCTTGGCGCCCAGCGCGGAGGTGTGGATCGGGTTGTGGTCGCCCGACGCGGCGGCGTAGCGGTTGATCATCTTCTGATCGACCCGCAGCGTGCGCAGCGGCGCGGGCGGCACCTCGTCCGGCTTCGGCTCCGGCTTGGGGCCGCCGGACAGCGAGGTGCGCTGCTGGTGCAGGAAGGTGGTGACCTGCCGCCACACCAGCTCACGACCGACGCTCACCTCGGTGACGGCGTCCACGAGCAGGCCCTTCGGGTGCTCGCGCAGGTTCTCGATGTGGGTGTCGAAGTCCAGCGGCTCGGCGACCGAGATGGGACGGGTGCGCTCGATGACGTTCTCCGCGTGCACCGCGCCGACCGCCACGAACGGGAAGTCCCGGGCGACGACCAGCTGCATGGCCAGCGGGAAGCTGAGCACGAACGGGTAGGTCAGCGGCAGCGAGTCGCTGAAGCGCAGCCCGGTTGCCCGGCAGTAGGCGGCCAGGTGGTCCGGGTTCACCCGGAAGCCCTCCAGCCGGACGCTGCGGTCGGGCAGGGTCGGCTTGCGGGCCGAGAGTCCGGGCACCGGCAGCGCGCCGAGGGCGGCCTTGACGAACAGGCCGCCGTTCTTCGGCACCTCGGACAGAGTGATGGTCTGCGACATCATGCTCCGATCATGGCCTGGCCGCAGACGCGAACGATATTGCCGTTCACCGCGTTCGAGGCCGGGGAGGCGAAGTAGGCGATGGTCTCGGCGACGTCCACGGTCTGACCACCCTGCAGCAGGGAGGACAGCAGGCGGCCGCCCTCACGGGTGGCCAGCGGGATGGCGGCGGTCATGGCGGTCTCGATGAAGCCGGGGGCCACCGCGTTGATGGTGATGCCCTTCTCGGCCAGCTTCGGGGCCTCGGCGTTCACCATGCCGATGACACCGGCCTTGGAGGCGCCGTAGTTGGTCTGACCGCGGTTACCGGCGATACCGGCGATGGAGGACACGTCGATGACGCGGCCGCCGGCGCGCAGCGCGCCCGCGGCGACCAGGCCCTCGGTGATGCGGTGCGGCGCGGCCAGGTTCACGTTGATGACCGAGTTCCAGCGGCCCTCGTCCATATTGGCGAGCAGCTTGTCGCGGGTGATGCCGGCGTTGTGGACGACGATGTCGATGCCGCCGAAGCGCTCGGTGGCGAAGGCGGCCAGCTTCTCGGCGGCGTCGGCGGCGGTGACGTCCAGCGCGAGGGCGGTGGCGCCGACCTTGTTGGCGGTCTCGGACAGCGCCTCGCCGGCGGCCGGGATGTCGGCGACGATCACGGTCGCGCCGTCCCGGGCGAAGACCTCGGCGATGGTGGCGCCGATGCCGCGGGCGGCGCCGGTGACCACGGCCACCTTGCCCTCCAGCGGCTTGTCCCAGGAGGCGGGGGCGACGGCGTCGTCGGAGCCGACCCGGAAGACCTGGCCGTCGACGAAGGCCGACTTGCCCGACAGCACGAAGCGCAGGGTGGACTCCAGACCCGTTGCGGCGGTGGCGGCTTCGGGGTGCAGATACACGAGGTTGGAGGTGGCGCCGCGCAGCAGCTCCTTGCCGACCGAGCGGGTGAAGCCCTCGAGCGCGCGCTGCGCGATCTGGCCGTCGACCGAACCGGCCAGCTCCGGGGTGGTGCCGATGACCAGCACGCGGCCCGAGGGGGCGATGCTGCGCATGGCGGGCTGGAAGAACTCGAACAGCTGCTGCAGCTCTTCGATGGTGCGGATGCCGGTGGCGTCGAACACCAGCGCGCCGAACTTCACGCCCGGGGTGACGGCGTCGACGAAGGTGTAGTCGCCCAGCAGGTTTCGCACGGCGTCCGCGGCGCGGCCCTTGCCGCCGAGCAGCACGGGGCCGGGGAGAGCGGCTTCGCCCGCCTTGTAGCGGCGCAGCGTCTCCGGCTGCGGCAGGCCCAGCTTCGAGGCCAGGAACGCGCCGGGGGCGGAGTGAACGAAAGATCCGTAGAGGTTGGGAGCGCCCTTGCTCTTGCTGGCAGCCACGTTTCCTACCTTCTCCTTGTCTAGGTCCGCGGGAAGCGGCATAGCGCACATCTGCGGGGTACGGTGTCGACAATGAACTTACTCCAGAGTAAGTTTAATGTAAACCGATTGACGCGCACCCCCCGGGGCTGCGCGTGCGGAAACCTCCCACCGACGAGACACTGGAGACTCGAGTGACCACCAAAGCCCGTTCGGCGAAGGCCGCGGCCAAGAACACCAAGCAGGCCCGCCCGGTTGCCATCCTCGGCGGTAACCGCATCCCGTTCGCGCGGTCCGACGGCAAGTACGCCCACGCCTCCAACCAGGACATGTTCACCGCCACCCTGAACGGCCTGGTCTCCCGCTTCGGCCTGCAGGGCGAGCGCCTGGGCATGGTCGTCGGCGGCGCGGTGCTCAAGCGCGTCGGCGAACACGGCATGATCCGTGAGAGCGTGCTGGGATCGACCCTGTCGCCGTACACCTCGGCCCACGACCTGCAGCTCGCCTGCGGCACCGGCCTGCAGTCCATCGTCACCGTCGCCGACGGCATCGCCCTGGGCCGCATCGAGAACGGTATCGGCGGCGGCACCGACACCACCTCCGACGCGCCGATCGGCGTCAGCGAGGGCATGCGCGAGTGGATGCTCGACGCCAACCGCGCCAAGAAGAACTCCGACTACGTGAAGCTGGTCGGCCGCCTGCGCCCGTCCATGGTCGGTATCGAGATCCCGCGCAACGCCGAGCCGCGCACCGGCCTGTCCATGGGTGACCACGCCGCCATCACCGCCAAGGAGTTCGGCATCGCCCGCGAGGCGCAGGACGAGCTGGCCTACCTGTCGCACAAGAACATGGCCGCCGCCTACGACCGCGGCTTCATGGACGACCTGATCACCCCGTTCCTGGGCCTGACCCGCGACGACAACCTGCGTCCGGGCTCCACCCTGGAGAAGCTCGCCACCCTGAAGCCGGTCTTCGGCACCAAGCTGGGTGACGCCACCATGACCGCCGGCAACTCCACCCCGCTCACCGACGGCGCGTCCGCGGTGCTGCTGGGCTCCGAGGAGTGGGCGGCCTCGCGCAACCTCTCCCCGCTGGCCTACCTGGTGGACTCCGAGGTCGCCGCCGTGGACTACATCCACGGCCCCGACGGCCTGCTCATGGCCCCCACCTACGCGGTGCCGCGCATGCTGGCCCGCAACGGCCTGACCCTGCAGGACTTCGACTACTACGAGATCCACGAGGCCTTCGCCTCCGTGGTGCTCGCCACCCTGCAGGCGTGGGAGTCGGACCAGTACTGCAAGGAGCGTCTGGGCCTGGACGGCGCGCTCGGCAAGATCGACCGTTCCAAGCTGAACGTGAACGGCTCCTCGCTCGCCGCGGGCCACCCGTTCGCCGCCACCGGCGGCCGCATCATCGCCCAGACCGCCAAGCAGCTGGCGGAGAAGGGTGGCGGCCGGGCGCTGGTCTCCATCTGCGCCGCGGGCGGCCAGGGCGTCGTCGCCATCGTCGAGCGCTAGCCGACACCGCGTCACCCCGCGAAGGCGGTGCGTTCCGAATCCTCGGATCGCACCGCCTTTCTCGCATCCGGGGCTATACGAGCAGGTTTCGCGTGCGGCCGGCCAGGTCGGCGAGACCGCTGCCGTCGGTGGCGGACAGCGCGGCGGCCCCGGTCAGGATGCCCGCCACCGAGCCGACGGTCGCGCTGTTCGAGTCGGTGTCCCAGCCGCCCTGGACGGTCAGGGTGACGGTCCGGTCGAAATCGCCGTCGCCCCAGAGCAATCCGGCCGCGATGAGGCAGGCGTTGCCGATGGCGTGCACCCGGTTGTAGTGGTCGTGGCGGGCGTGGACGGCGGTCACGGCCCGCTCCCAGGTGTCGCCGCGAGCGTGGTCGGCGAGCACCTCGGCCAGGGCCACGGCGAGGCGGGAACGGGCCGGGACGACGGCCGCGGCGGTGGTCAGCGCCGAGGCCGGGACGTGATCGGTGAAGGCGGCGGCGATCAGGGCGGCCGACCACATGGCGGCCCATAAACCGTTGCCCGTGTGGGAGATCGAGGCGTCGCGGGCGGCCGCGTCGGCAGCCCGGCGGGGGTGCCCGGGGTGGGTGTAGCCGTGGATGTCGGCGCGGGCGAGGGCGCCGACCCACTCCCGGTACGGGTTTCGGTGGGTGGCGGTGTCGGGTGGGGTGAAGCCGTCGATGAGATTGCGGTAGGCGACCCGTTCGGCGGTGTAGGTCCACAGGAACGGCAGACGCTCGAGCCATTCGGCCGCAACGTCGTCGGGACTGAAGTCGAGGCCGCGGCGTTCCAGCAGGTGCAGGCCGAGCACCGCGTAGTCGACTTCGGTGGCGGCGCGGGAGCGGGCGGCGTGGCGGCCGAGCCAGCCGCCGTGCAGGCGATCCAGCAGTTCCGGCTCCGGCAGCGTTCCGGCCGAATCCTGCTCGCTCCCGGCCGGATTGCCGGGGTGCGGCGCGTCGGCCCACTCCGTGTACGGCCAATCCGGTAGCCGGGACGCGTGTTCGATCTTGTCCAGGAGTCGCCAGCAGGCCGCGGGAACCGGCCGGTCGGTGTTCGCCAGCTCGCGCACTTCTTCCTCGAAGTCGTCCACGGCGTAACCGGATTCGACGCGCTGACACCACTCGTAATACAGCAGGGCACGGGGGTCGGCCTCATGATGGCCGAACATGGCCGCCTCGATCGTCACCTCGATACCGCAGCGGTCACAGCACCGCGCGGGTGGCCGTGACCACCTCGGAGAGCAGCGGCAGCGATTCGTCGCGCCGGGGCTCGCGCGCCCACCAGCGACCCTCGTGGGTGTGCCGCCCGAATCCGGTGGGCAGGATGACATTACTGCGGTGCGGGCCGATGTCGACGCTGTTGCGCTCCAGCAGCTCCAGCAGGTCGTCGGCGGGGTAGCCGTCGAAGACCGCGAGGAAGGTCCGGCGCGACGGCTTGTCGCGCACCAGCACCGGGCCGGGCGTGCCGCGCTCCATCATCTCGTGAAGGATCAAGCCCCCCAAGGGTTCCGGGGTGTTCAACGCCGCGATGGTGTCGTTGAGCGGTAGTACCACGAAGCCGGGGGTGGTCACGTGCACGTAGGGGAGGCCGAACAAGGAGCGGTACACACGCGCCCACTCCTGCGGGGTCGTCAGCTCGTCCAACCGCACAATCCACCCCTCGTTCGGGCCCTGCTCCAACGACGGCGATGTCGATCGTCGGCGACCGCCGACAATTTCAGTGAAAACCCGTACCCCCCATCGCACCACCGCTTTGGGTGAATCGTTCGCAAACTGTGGAGAACTTGCGACCGTGCCGAATTGCCCTACGCTTCGCTACGGGCGGGTTCGCGGCCCCTGGTCCCGATTCTTCCCTCCTCCGCTCCTCCGCTTCGCTCCTCCGCTTCGCTCCCCCGCTCCAAGCGCGGGGAGGCGGAGCGCAGTCCAGAATCGGGACGGCCGCGAACACTGAGTTCGGGCTTGACAGGTAGTTCTCGGGGTAGTGTCTGAGAGACAGAGAGGCGTTCCTACCAGGAGGTTCGTCATGCCCTGCGATTTGATGCTGATCGCCTACGACGGCTCCGAGAATGCCCGGCGGGCCGTCGAATACGCGGGACGGTTCCTGGCCGCGAATCGGGCCGTGGTGCTGACGGCGTGGGAGCCGATGGTGCGACAGGCCGCGCGGCTGTCGGGGTTGTCCGGGGTGATGCAGCCGGAGTGGATGACCGACGACGAAATAGAGGACGTCGCGCTCGTGGACGCCCGGAATATCAATGCCGAAGGCGTGCGCCTCGCCAAACTGGCCGGTCTCAATGCTGAGGCGCGCACCGTGGAGTGCAGCACCACCATCTGGACCGCCATCGTCGAGACCGCCGACGAGCTGGATGTGGACATCATCGTGGCGGGCACCCGCGGGGCCACCGGCATCCGCGCCCTCATGCACTCCAGCGTCGCCGACGCCGTGCTCAAGCACTGCCACCGGCCGGTGCTGATGGTGCCGCCGGGCCGTGAACCCGACGAGAAACTCGCCGGTCGGTGAGGCTCCGGCCCTGGTCGGCGCCCCGCTCGCGGGCCGGATCGCACCGCTTGCGGGAAAGATGCTGGGCCGCAGGGTGATCCGTCTCACCAGGCCGACGGCGGGGTGAGAGATGCGTCGCTCCCGGGGCTCGAGCGTGCGGGCGCGGGGCTATCGTCGATCCATCATGGACGGATTTCTGCTCGCGACCCCGGACGGCGTGCTGCGCACCTCCGGCACCCAGGCCGCGTTCGACTCGGCGGCGGCCGCGAGCACGGCGCTGCGGTCCGGCGCGGCCGAGCTGATCGTGGGCGCGCTGCCCTTCGATCCGCGCGGGCGGGCCGCGCTGACCGCCCCCGAGCAGGCCCTCCACACCGCCGGTCCGTGGCGGCCCGCCGCCCTGCCGGAGCTGCCCGAAGTGCGGGTCGTCGCCGAAATACCGAGTGCCGCAGACCATGTCGCGCGGGTCACGAAACTGGTCGAGCAACTGGGCGATCCCGCGCAGCCGCTGCGCAAGGTGGTGGCCGCCCGCGCGCTGCGGGTGGCGGCGGAGGCCCCGCTGGAACCCGAGGTGATCGCGGCCCACCTGGTCACCAGGCATCCGCGCGCCGCCGTCTACGCCGTCGACCTGACCGCCGCCGGACGGCCGGGCGGCACCCTCCTCGGCGCCACTCCGGAAACCCTGGTGTCGCGACACGGCCGCGCGGTCACCCTGCGCCCGCTGGCGGGCACCCTGCTCCGGCTCGCCGATCCGGCCGCCGACGCCGAGCAAGCCCAGGATTTGCTGGCCAGCACCAAGAATCGCGACGAGCACGCGTACGTGATCGATTGGATCCGGGAGCTGCTGACCCCCGTCTGCTCCGAGCTATCCATTCCCGACGCCCCCGAACTGCTCTCCACCCCCGAGGTCTGGCACCTGGCCACCCCCATCCGCGGCGTCCTGCGCGACCCGGCCACCACCGCCCTGGACCTGGCCGTTCTGCTGCACCCCACCCCCGCGGTCTGCGGCACCCCCACCGATCTGGCCCTGGACGCCATCACCGCGCTCGAGGGCGACCGCGGTTTCTACGGCGGCGCGGTCGGCTGGTGCGACGCCGCCGGCGACGGCGACTGGTTCGTGGCGATCCGCTGCGCCGAACTCGCCGCCGACGCCCGCACCCTGCACGCTTCCGCCGGCGGCGGCATCGTCGCGGCCTCCGACCCGGTCGCCGAACTCCACGAGACCACCGCCAAACTCCGCACCTTCCTGGGCGGACTGAGCTGTGCGATTCCGGAGTAGCCGGGCCGCGCGATTCCGGACCAACCGGGCGGTGCGATTCCGGAGTAACCGAGCGTCGCGAATCCCGGTGCGCAAAACCTGCTAGGTTGGCCGGGTTACGCATGCGTCCGATGTTGGGAGTACCGCGATGAAGTTTGCCGTTCCTGGTGCAGCGAGTGCTGTCGGTGGAGCCCTCGTCGGCCTGGCGGCGGTCCTGGTCATCACCATGGCGGCCTCGCAGGACAAGCGGCCCGATATCGACCGCAGCGGTGACGCCTCGTCGTCGCTGCTGAACAACGTTGAGTACGGCTCGCGCTGACCGGACGACCTCCGAACCAGACCACACCGAAGACTCACAGTCCGCGACCGGTCCGGACGAGGACCGGTCGCCGACTACCGCGCCGCTGGGCCGCCGCTGGCTGCTCGGCAGCGTCATCGCAGCATTCCTGCTGACCTTTCTGCAGGCCCCCGGGCAAACCGTCGCCGACACCAAGTACGACCTGGCGCAGAATCCGCTCGGCTTCCTGTCACGCGCCTCGCATCTGTGGAGTAGCCAGGCCCCGATGGGCCAGGTGCAGAACCAGGCGTACGGCTACTTCTTCCCGCACGGGGCGTTCTTCTCGCTCGGGCACGTGCTCGGGCTGCCCGCCTGGGTGACCCAGCGCATCTGGTGGGCGCTACTGCTGCTCGCCGGATTCTGGGGCATCGTCCGGCTCTGCGAGACCCTCGGCATCGGCAGCCGCGGTTCGCGGGTGATCGCCGCGGTCGCGTTCGCGCTGTCGCCGCGCGTGCTCACCACCCTCGGCTCCATCTCCTCGGAGACGCTGCCGATGATGCTGGCCCCGTGGGTGCTGCTGGCCCCGGCCGCGCTGGGGGTGGCGATGCGGCGGGACCGGAGCTCCGAACCACCGAAGCGCGGGATGGCGACGCCCGCGGGCAGTGCCCTCGCGCTCGCCCTGATGGGTTCGGTCAACGCGGTGGCCACGGCGGCGGCCTTCCTGCCCGCGGCCCTGTGGTGGTTGTCGTACAAGCCGAATCGAGCGTGGTGGCGGTTCACCCGCGCCTGGATCCCGCTGCTGGCGCTGGGCACCTTCTGGTGGGTGGTGCCACTGTTATTGCTGGGCAAGGTGAGTCCGCCGTTCCTGGACTACATCGAGTCCTCGGGCGTGACCACACAGTGGGCCTCGCTCGGCGAGGTGCTGCGCGGCACCGACAGCTGGACGCCGTTCGTGTCGCCGGAGCGCATCGCGGGCGCGGTGCTGGTCACCCAGCCCGCGGCGGTGCTGGCCACAGGGCTGCTGGCGGCGGCGGGCATGGCGGGTCTGGCCATGCGGGCCATGCCGAATCGCGGTCGACTGGTGCTGATCCTGATCGTCGGCCTCACCGGCATCTGCGCGGGCTACGCGGGCGCGCTGGGCGGACCGTTCGCCGAACAGGTGCGCCTGTTCCTGGACTCCGGCGGCGCGCCCCTGCGGAACGTGCACAAGCTGGAACCGCTGATCCGACTACCGCTGGTGCTCGGGCTGGCGCACCTGCTGGCCCAGGTCCCGCTGCCGGCCTCGGTGCCGATGCCGGTGTGGCGCAGAGCGTTCGCGCATCCGGAACGCGATCGCATGGTGGCGGTGGGCGCGCTCATCCTGACCGCGCTGGCCCTGTCCACCTCGCTGGCCTGGACCGGCAAGCTCGCACCGCGCGGCAGCTACGACGAGGTCCCGGCCTACTGGCGGCAGACGGCGGACTGGCTGGCGCACAACGCCTCCGACACCCGCGCGCTGATCGTGCCGGGCGCGCCGTTCGCCTCGCAGGTGTGGGGCCTGACCCGCGACGAGCCGATGCAGGCGCTGGCGAGCACCCCGTGGGCGGTGCGGGACGCGGTGCCGCTCAACCCGCCCGGCGCGATCCGCGCCATGGATTCGGTGCAGCGGCTCATCGCCGACGGACGGCCGTCGGCGGGGCTGGCGGCCACGCTGGCCGGACAGGGCATCGGAGTCCTGGTGCTGCGCAACGACCTCGACCCGGAGACCTCGCGCTCGACCCGGCCGATGCTGGCGCACCGCGCCATCGAAGGGTCGCCGGGGATCCGGAAGGTCACCGAATTCGGGGATCCCATCGAGACCGGCAAGGTGGAGGGCCTGGTCTCGGACGGGGATCTGCTGCCCGGCTACCCGGCCGTCGAGATCTACCGCGTCGAGGTACCCGCGCCCGGCACGCCCACCAGCGTGCGCAGCGGCGTGGGCGCGCCGGATTCGTTCCCGGGCGCGTTCACCGTTCCGCTCGCGAATCTCCCTGTCGTGCAGGGCGGACCGGAAGTCGTGGAACGATTGCGGCGCAATCCGGCCGAGCCCGCCGGACCGGTCCTGCTGGCCGCCGACGCGAACACCGCCGGACTGCCGCAGCACGGCGTCACCATCACCGACACCCCGATGGACCGCGAAGCCGACTTCGGGCGCGTCGACAACCACAACTCGGCGCTGCGGGCCCCCGGCGACGCCCGCCGCACCCACAATCTCGTCCCCGACTATCCGGTGCCCGGCGCACCGCTGGTGGAGGGCGAATGGTTCGGCGCGACCGTCACCGCCTCCAGCGCCGCGGGCGACGCCACCCAGTTGGGCGGGGCCGCGCCCGGCAGCTCCACCGCCGCCGCGGTGGACGGCGACCCGGCCACCGCGTGGATCAGCAATGGCGCCGAACACGCTGTCGGCCAATGGCTTCGACTCGACCTGGACAAGCCGGTGAGTTCGGCGGTGCTGCGGCTGGCCACCAGCGCGGCCGCCATCGGCAGCCCGATCAAATGGGTCGAGGTCGAGACCGCCAAGGGCACCGTCGCGGGCCGCGTCACCGAACCCGGTGCGCCCGTGTCGATCTCGCTGCCGCCGGGCCGCACCGACTGGATCAAGATCACCGCCGTACACACCGAGGACGGCAGCGCCGGTGGACAGTTCGGAATCGCCGAACTGAGCCTGGACGACTACGCCGACCGCGAGAACCCGGTCGCCGTCGACATCCGGCATCGCACCGTGCTCCCGCCCGCCCCCGCCGGCGCCACCGTCGCGGGCTGGGACCTGGGACAGGAATTCCCCGGCCGCAGCGCCTGTTTCGACTCCCCCGACCGGATCCGCTGCAGCAAGGGCCTGGCGCTCGCCGCCGAGGAACCGAGCCTGTTCGAGCGCACCCTCCAGGTGCCGGAATCCGTCACCGTGGCCCCGGACCTGATCGTGCACACCCGCCCCGGCCCCGCCCTGGAGGCCCTGCTCACCGATCCGGACCGGCCCATCGCCCGCGGCCGGGCCGATGTCGCGGACCCGCGCGGCTCAGCACTCGCCGCCACCGACGGCGACCCGCTCACCAGCTGGACCGCGCCCGAGACCACGGTGCGCAATCCGGCCGGGCCCGAACCCACGCTCACCATCGAACTTCCGGCCCCCACCCTGGTGACCGGGCTGACCGTGACGCCCTCGCGCGGCGATCTCCCCGCGCACCCGACCGCCGTCACCGTGAACCTGGGCGACGGCCCCCAGGTGCGGGAGGTGAAGCCGGACTCCGGCAGCACCACCCGCCTGGAGCTGTACCCGACCGTCACCAGCCGCATCGAGATCTCGCTGCAGAGCTGGGACGGTGTGCTGGACCGCACCGCACTGGGTTTCGCGCAGGAGCAGCCGCCGGGTCTGGCCGAGGTGACCGTGCTCGGCCCGGACTATCCGGCGCCCGCCGATCCGAATCGGCCCATCACCATCGACTGCGCGCACGGGCCCACCATCGTGGCCGCCGGTCGCACCCTGCACACCACGGTCACCGGGACCGCTGCCGAATTGCGTTCCGGCGCACCGCTGCCCGCCACCGTGTGCGGGCTCGACGACAACGGCGGCGGCGTGTCGGAGGACCACTCCTTCGAATTCCCCTCCGGGCGCGTGGATGTCGCGGTCGCGCCGACCGAGCTGTTCACCGTCGACGAGCTGCGCCTCGACCGCCCTCCCCTGCCAGCCGCGACGGAGACGCCCGAGGCGACCGGCACGCAGGTGCTGGTGCTGCCGCTGTCGACGAATGTCGGCTGGCAGGCCACGACGGCCGACGGCACCGCGCTGAAACCCGTGGTGATCAACGGCTGGCAGCAGGCGTGGCTGGTGCCGACCGACACGCACGGCCCGATCACCGTGTCGTTCCCCACCGACCGCTGGTACCGGGCGGCCATCTTCGGCGGCCTGGTGCTGCTGATTCCCTTGCTGGCGCTGGCCTTCCGGGGCGCGCGGTCGCCGGTTCGCGCGGACGGTCCGCCGCCGCGCGCCTGGCGCAGCCGGACCGTCGCCGGGCTCGGCCTGGCCGCCGGGGCCGGTCTGATCGCGGGCCCGGTCGCGCTGGTGCTCACCGTGTTCGGCCTGATCGGCGATCATCTGCGGCCGCGAGGCTGGTCGCGCATCCTGATCGCGCTCGCGGGCGGCGGCACCGCCGTGTGCGCGGCCGCGCTGTCCACCGGACCGTGGCGGTCGTTCGAGGGCTATGTCGGCGGTTCGCTGTGGGTGCAGTTCCCGGCACTGGTCGCGATCATCGCGGTCGGGATCGCGGCCCTGCCGCCGCGCCACTGAATCACGCTGCCGCTCAGCCGAAGCGGCGGCGCGTCCACTTCCGTACCGGCTCCTCGACGAGGGCGAAGCTGGCTGCGGCCAGGGGCAGCGTGAAGACGACGGTCAAGACGTAAACCACCACGAAATGCCCGCGGAACGGCACCACGCCGAACACCGGGAACACGATCGACAGCACCGCGAGGTGCCAGATGAAGACGCCGTAGGACCAGCGGCCGAAGGTGGCCGCGACCCGGCTCTCCAGGAAGCGGTGCGGCAGGTCCGGCCGCAGCACCAGCGGGGCGATCAGCCCGAAGCCGACGATCGCGCCGAGCGCCATCTTGGCGGCGTACTGCCAGGGCTGCCCGTGCACCAGTCCGCGCGGCCCGGCCAGGTCGGTGGTCGCCAGGACCATGGCCGCCACGGCCAGCGGCCACATCAGCCAGCGGTTGCCCGCCACCCGCCGCCAGGTCGGCGCGGGCTGGTCGGCGAGTTCGGCGAGCAGCATGCCGACCGCGAACCAGGGCAGGTAGCCGGGCAGCCAGTTGTCGGAGTGGATGCCGTCGGGGGTGGGGACGGGCAGGAAGTTCCAGCCGAGACAGATCACCGCGAGGCCGAGCACCACCGGCACCCGCAGTCGCGCCCGCTGCCCGCGCAACCACACCAGCGCGAACGCCAGCAGCGGCAGCACCAGATAGAAGGCGACCTCCACCGAGAGACTCCACATCTGGGTGAGCCCGTCGGTCAGCGTGAACGGCACGAACACCTGCAGCAGGCCGAGATTCGACAGCCACACCCGCAGTCCGGCGGTGTGCGCCGCGCTCGGCAGCAGGATCAGCACCGCGCACACGACCACCCAGTAGGCGGGCAGGATGCGGGCCGCGCGGTGCAGCAGATACCGTCCGGCGCTCGGCGCCACCCCGTGCCCGCGGGCCGCCGCGGCGTGCGGCCGCCACAGCAGGAATCCGGACAGCGCGAAGAACACCGCGACCGCGAGATCGAAGCGCTCCCACACCCGGCCGAGCACCGGCTGTCCGGTGGCGCCGGTCTGGAAGGCGACGTGGGTGAGCACGACCCCCAGGGCGGCGAGCGCGCGCATGCCCTCGAGCGCGGGAACAAAGCGGCCCGGACGGACCGGCGCCGAGTCCAGGTCGGGCGTCTCCGCGGTGGTGAGGGTGGTCGTCGTCATCGGGTCCCAGTGTGCCTTGCGGGTGTTCCGCGGATCATCCGGCTTTTGACTTGGGGGCGTTTCGGGGTGTTTTCCTGCCTCGGCCGCACTCAGGGACCGCTCGGACTGTTAGTGTCTGGGCTCACGAGTGCTGCGCGGCGACCGCAGTACTGGAAGAAACACGCGTTCGACGACGAGGAGAACCTGCATGGCACTCAGTGCCGGTACCAGAAGGACGGTTGCCTGCGTACTCGTGGGGCTCGGCGCGATGCTGCTCGTCGCTGCCATCATGGTCCCCACCTACACGGTCAGCCGCCTCGCGAAGACGCCGTTGGATCTGGAGATCACGACCGTCGCGACCAACCCGCAGACCGGGGCGCCCAGTGAGGTGCTGGACTCGAAGTCGCTGACTTCGACGACCGGCTCGGCGAAGGTGGACCAGAACGTCCCGCTCGTCTCGCAGCGCTTCCTCACCGTCGAAAACCCGTCCGACGCTTCGGAGATGACCATTCAGGCCGGTCAGACCCTGCGCCGCACGGACAAGCAGGGCGACACCGGCCTGCTGACCGCGAGCATCGACCGCGTCACCGTGGACCGCAAGACCGGTGAGCCGGTGGAGTCGGTGGACGGCGGCCCGAACGGCGCGATCGCCGTGACGGTCGACAAGAAGGGCGAGTCGGTCATGGACCCCGTGCAGCACAAGGGTCTGCAGTACCGCTTCCCGATCGGCACCGAGAAGAAGACGTACCCGTACTTCGACCTCAACACTCGCAAGACCTACGACGCCCCGTTCGTCGAGGAAACCGAGATCAACAGCCTGAAGGTCTACCACTTCCAGATGACGGCACCGGTCACCGACCTGTCCACCGTCGCGAACTCGCCGACCAACAAGCTGACCCTGCCCGCCGCCAAGTGGGGCGTGGAAGGCGACGGCGACGTCACCATGGCGCGCTACTACACCAACGTCCGAGACCTGTGGGTCGAGCCGGACACCGGCACCGTCATCAAGGGCCAGGAGCAGATTCACCTGTTCTACGCCCGCTCCGGTGACAAGCCCGAGGTGACCGCGCTCAAGTCGACCCTGGTGTTCGACGAGAACACCATCGAGTCGCAGATCTCGGTGGCCAAGGAGAACATCGACAAGCTGTCGCTCTACGGCCGCACCATGCCGATCATCCTGGGCGTCCTCGGCCTGCTGTTCCTGATCGCCGGCATCGTGCTCGGCCTGCTCGGCAAGAGCGGCGACGGCCGCACCCCGGCCCGCCGCGGCCCCGCCCCCGCGGGCGGCCCGGCTCCCTCGTTCGACGCGCCGACCCAGCAGATCGACATGAACAAGCGCCCCTGACGGCACCCGTTCCCGGCGGGCCACCCCCGTTCGCCGGTGGTGGGCCCCGGGCGGTCGCGGGCCCCCCGCCGGGGTGCG
>NZ_JBHWHH010000081.1:0-31032 GCF_042732555.1 Nocardia sp. NPDC059764 | reverse complement strand
CCTCTCTGCCGTGCAGCACTCGCCGGTTGTCGAGCACCAGCACCTGACCGACTTCCCATTTGTGCCGGTACATCACTTCTGACCGACTCAAAACCTCAGCCAATTTCGCGAAAAGCTCGAGACTCTGCTCGCCGCTGTAGCCGACGACCGCCGCACCGAAATTTCTGGTCTCGTCCTCCGGATAAGCAACTCCCAGATGAAGCGTGTCGGCTCCAGTGACCGGATCCACACGAATGGGCGCGCGTACCGGATTTCCTTCTGAATTCCGCACATAGAACCCGGTGACATTCGCCCAATATTCGATTTCGATATTCCGCAGCGTTTCGACCAACGCGGCGGGCGCGACCTCGAAGAACGCCGCGCTGCGCGCGATCAACGTCTCCCCACCCTGCTCCGGCGCTTCCAAGCATTCCATCCCGATATAACTGACATCGGTGGCGTTCAGAATGGCGTCCGCGTGCATCGGGATGGCGCCGGTCCGGAACTGGGAGTTGTCGGTCCCGGGCCGCTGCTCCATCGTCAGCTTGGTGCCGAACTGGTACGGCACCGGATCCCCCAGCGCCGCCATGATCTGTTCGAGGGACAGAGAGTCGGGGGCACCCGGTTCCAGTACCGCGAACCCGTACCGCGCCAATACCTCTCGGTACGAGGACTGTGGGCCACGATCGCAACGCGTGCCCGTGGCGAGTTCCCCCGCGTCGATAATCGCTGTCACCGCTCCAGATTTTCCCGTGAGTACCCCACCGCGGCCGGTCCGAATTGCAGCGCCGCGTGCCCGCCCGCGGTGTGGATATCGCGCCACAGTCGTTGCAGACCGCCCCGGGCGCTGTGGCCCTTGGTGCCCGAACTGCGCATGAGCCGGTCCACCGCCGTGATGAGCAGATCCGCGGCCAGCGCACAGTCGCGCTGGTTCCGCACCACGTCGGCCTGGCCGACCTGCGCCGCCGTATCAGCGATGCCGACCACACGGTCCAGAATCAGTTCCGCCGCATCGATTTCGCCGGAACTGCGCGCGAAGACCTCCCGCAGGTGCGCCAGCACCGGATCCGTGCCCGGCGGCCGGTCGCGCAGTTTGGGCTGTATCAATCGCGCCCATTGCGCGAGCGCGCCGCGCGCCGCGCCGAGCATCGGCAGACAGAACAGCAGCGAGTTCACCGCCAGCATCGGCACCGCCCGGCCGTCCGGCCCCGGCGCGGGCGCGTCGACCTCGGTGACCATCGCGTACGGAAAACTCATCCATACCGGCACGAAGACCTGATCGACGACGACCGAATGACTGCCCGTCGCACACATTCCGACGTCGTCCCAGGTCGCTTCGATACCCACGGCCGCGCACGGTACGACGAACATGCGCACCGTCGTCGCGTTGTCCTCGGTCGCAGTGGCCGACAGCAGCACCCAATCCGCGTGTTCACACCCGCTCACCAGCGGCCAGACGCCCGAGAGCAACCATCCGCCGTTCGCCGATTCCGCGGTGCCCCGGGGAGCCACACCGCCCGCGATGAAGACATCCGGTCCAGCGCCCCAGAGTTGGCGACGGCCGTCCGGGGAGAGATAGCCGGCGGTTCGGGCCATGAGCGCCATCACGACCGCGCACCAGGCAGTCGCCGGGCATTCCGCGCCGATGATGGTCGCGGCTTCCTTCAGTTCGGCGAACGTTCCGCCCGGGCCGCCGAGCCGCAAAGGCACGCAGTGCCGGGCGAACCCGGCCGCCACCACGGCCCGAATCACCACAGGTGACGGCGAATACGCGGCTTCGGCCGCGTCGGCGTGTTCGGCGGCTAGCATGGCCACGTCCCGCGCTCTGTCCACCAGCGGTGAACGAATCAACACCGACTCGTTCAACGGCGCTCCCGGTTACTGTCGGCGGACCCGCACGCGAGCACCGCCTTCATGACCGAGCCGTCGGCAACGGCGGCGAGCGCGTTCTCGACCCGGTCCAGCGGAAACAGCGTGACCAGTGACGCGAGATCGAATCGCCCGGCCAGCATGGGCAGCAGTTGCAGGTACCGGACCAGGTGCGCGCCCGAGAAGGCCCACGATCCGTAGATGTCGAGCTGCCGGTACACGATCTGATGCGGGTTGAAGGCGGTGTCACCGGCGTCGGTGTACTGCCCGACGATGACCATCGATCCACCGCGGCGGGCGAAGCTGAAGCCCTCCTGTACCGCGGCGGGGACGCCGGTGCACTCGATGACGAGATCGGCACCGCCCCGGCACAATTCGTTGACCAGCCCCAGCGCGGCGTTCCGGTCGGCGGCGTCGATGACGTTCACATGATGATCACCGATTCCCGCGCGGGCGGCGAGCTCCAAGCGCGCGGCGGGACCGCCGATGAGTACCACCTCGGCCGCGCCCGAACACTGCGCGATGGCGGCGGCGGCCAGACCGACCGGCCCACTGCCCTGTACGACAACGGTTTCGCCCACCCGGACGGGTCGCCGGTCGAAGAGCGCGTGCACCATCGTCGGACCCGCGCACGCGAAGGCCATGGCGGCGATCGGGTCGATATCGTCGGGAACCTTGACGATCGTGGTGCCGGCGCGCAGCAGGATATGGTCGGCCCAGGACCCGAACAGTCCCGGGGCGACGGTGGCGGGACGGTTGACGCCGCAGGTCTGCCGCGCCGGGCACAGCGTCGGTTCCCGCAGGTCGCGACAGGCGGTACAGCTGCCGCAGGAAACGGACGACGCCCACATCACCAGGTCCCCGGCTGCCAGCGGCAGGCCGTTGGAGTCGGCGACGGCGTCGGGTCCGAGCTCCTGAATCCGGCCGAAACCCTCGTGCCCCAGGACGAGCGGCGTCGGGATCGGCAAGTGCCCCTGTTGCAGGTGCAGGTCCGTGCCGCAGACGCCGCCGTACTCGCAGGCGACCACGATATCGGCGCCTTCGACCTCGGTGAGCGCGAACTCTCGAACGACCGGTGGCACACCGAATTCCTCGAGTACAATTGCTCTGGACTTGGTCATAGTGCTGCCTCCATCGAATCGTGGGCCGCGGAACCGGTGACGGTCAGCGCCGCGGTATCCCGGCCGACCAGGTATTCCGGACGTTCTGTCGCGGGCAGGTTCCGGCTGTGGTTGTAGGTGATGATCAGCAATCGGCGGTCGGCCGGCGACATGTTCGTCGGCGAGGAGTGCACGATCTCCGGGTGGAAGTAGACGACCGACCCGGCCTCGGCCCGAATGCTTCGAATGCCGTTGCGGTCGATCAGTCGTGCCAGCTCGTCCGCGCCGAGGGCGATGTCGGCCGGATCGAAATGCTGTCCGGGTGTCATCGCACCGCCCCCCGCGCGGAGGGTGAGTCCCGCCTTGTGTGAACCCGGAATGAAGTACAGCGGCCCGTTGAACTCGGTCGAATCATCCAGCAGCACCGCCACGTTCACCAGGTTCGGTGCGGGCAGCCGGTCCGCGATCTTCCAAGCCGCGTAGTCCTGATGCCAGTCGACCTTGTTGTTGCCCAGCGCTGATTTGACGTTGATCTTCAGCTGGTAGACGTACACCCCATCGGTCTCCAGCAGCTGATGCACCGGCGTCAGCAGTGTGGCCGAACGGACGAGGGCGGCGAATTCGGTGCGCCGCAGATGCGCCGCGTACAGCGCGCCGACCCGGCCGGAGTCCGGTTCCATGACCACGTGCGGGCCGTCCAGCTCGAGGTCTTCGGAGTAGCCGGTGGCCAGGGTCTCGACCTCGGCGGCGGTGAAAGCCGACGGCACGACGGTGAAGCCGTCACGTTCGTACCCGGCCAGCTGGTCTTCTGACAGTTTCATCGTTTGCCCTTCTTGGTTTTCACACCAGGTGTCGATTTACTTCCGCTTCGAGGCGCGCGACGGTGACCGGCTGGGCGAAGAACCCGGAGGCTTCGAACTCGATGTCGAACCGCTCCTCGAGCGCCGTGAGAATCCGGACGAGGTTCACCGAGTTGACCCCGGCCGCGATCAGGTCCACCTCGTCCTCGCCGTCCGCGAGTTCGCATCCCCGCGTGCGTAGTTCGCCGATGATCACCGAGCGCACCGCTGTATCAGTCACAAGATTCCGTTCTCGATTGCCGCCCGCACCCGCTGTGCGTTCGTCGGTTCGAACACCTCGAAATGCCCGCCGTCCAGCACGTCGGTCGTGACGTGTCCGGCGTTGTGCCGCCACCCGTTCGGGTCGATTTCGGCCGGTTGCTCGCGGGCGCGCAACTCGACGACGGGTGTGGTGCGCGGGGTCGGCGTCCAGTCGCGCAACAGCAGCAGGTTCTGGCGATAGACCTCGAATCTGTTCCGCAGGGCCGGATCCACGTTGATCGCCTCGGTGCCGACGTCGACACCACCGGCGCGGGCGATGTCGCCGATGAAGCCGTCGATCAGCTCCGCCTCGGTGGCGCCGCGGTGCCGCGCCGGGGCGGTCACGGGGGTATCGATGACCACCACGGTCCGGACGTCGTACGTGTTGCGCCCGGCGGCTTCGTACGCCAGTGCGCCGCCGAACGACCAGCCGACGAAAACACAGGGGATGTCGGAGTTCTCGAGCTCGACCGGCAAGGCCGCGAGGCAGACCGCGGCCAATGCGGGCAGATCCGCAGCCGGGACGTCCTGTGGCCGGTCCATTCCGATGACGTGGACGTCGAAATCGGCGGGCAGCCCGCTGATAACCGGCGAATAGCAGGAGACCCCACCGCCGACCGGCGGAAACAGGATCACCCGCCCGCGCGGGCTCGCGACCGCGCGGGGCGCGAAACTCCATACCGCCGAACTGTTCCCGGACCGGGCGTGCGCGCACATCGTGGCCAGACCCGCAATGGTCGGGTCGGTGAGGAATTCACCGAAGGACACCTCGTATCCCCACCGGCTGCGCAGCAGCGACAGCAGGCGAATGGCGTCGAAGGAGCTGCCACCCGCGTCGAAGAAGTTCTGTGTCCCCGCCGGTCTGCCGAGAATCGTCGACCAACAGGCCGAAACCTCCTGGCTGTGCATGCCGGTCTCTTCCGGTGCGGCGGTCGCGTCCGGATCGGCATCGAGAATCGGTGCGAGCGAACGCAATCCGCGATAGTCGACCTTGCCGTTGCTTGTCAGTGGAATCTCGTCCACCTCGATGAGGGCGTACGGCACCATGTACGAGGGCAGTTCGTCGCGCAGCGCGGCGGTGATCGCTCGTCGCCAATCGGCTCCGGCCGTTGCCGACAGCGTCAGGTAGGCGACGACCCCGCGGCCGTCCGCCGAGACGCTCGCCGCACACCGCCGCGCGTATCCCGTCGCGGTGAGCGCGGATTCGATCTCACCCAGCTCGACGCGATAACCATTGACCTTGACCTGGCTGTCCACCCGGCCGAGGAACTCGATGACGCCGTCCGGTGCGCGCCGCCCGCGATCACCGGTGCGATAGATCCATCCGTACCGCGGATCGTGCGCGAACGCGGCGGCGGTTCGCTCCGGATCGTTCAGATAGCCGTCGGCGACACCGGCACCGGCGATGTAGATCTCGCCGATGTGCCAGTCCGGGCAGGATCGACGGTCCGGGTCCAGGACGAGGATGTCCTGCCCGGACAGCGGCCTACCGTACGGAATCGACCGCCCAGTGCAGTCGGCCGGTGTGATCCGGTGGTGGATGGACCAGATCGAGCCTTCGGTCGCACCGCCGAGACTGATCATCTCGGCGTCGGGCGACAACCGATTCAATCCCGCTGGGAGGGTGAGCGGAATCCAGTCGCCGCTGAGCATGTATGCCCGGATCGAAGGCAGCGCCCCACCTTGCTCGGCGAGCAGTGCCGCCAGGGCTGGGGCCGAATTCCACACCGTTACACCGTGATCCGCGACCACTCGGGCCCAGGCTGCCGGGGTGCGAGCGGTCGACTCCGACAGCATGGCCACGGTTCCGCCGACGAGCAGTGGGCCGAACACGTCGTAGACCGACAGGTCGAATCCGATCGAGGACACGGACAGCACGCTGTCGTGCGGGCGGAGCTCGAGCAGGGCGTTGATCGCGTCGATCGTGTTGAGCGCCGCGTCATGTCGAATGACCACGCCCTTGGGCTCTCCGGTGGATCCGGACGTGAAGATCACATAGGCCACCGCGGCGGCATCGTACTCAGGATCCGCCGGGGCCGCGCGAACCGATTCGAATACCATGGCCTGCAGGGGAAGAACCCCCCGGACGCGCCAGCGATCGTCGATGTCGGCGGTGCCGTCGGTGAGCGCGAATCGAATATCGGCGTGCCGGGCGATTCGATCGAGGCGTCCGTCGGGGAGTCCGAGATCCAAAGGGACATACACGCATCCGGCGAGCAGTGTGCCTAGGATCGCGACCACCTGCTCACGCCCACGGGATTGGTGGATGCCGACATGATCGCCGCGGCTCGCACCGGCGTCCCGCAATCGCTGTGCGAGGTCGATCGCGGCGGCGGCGAGCGTGGCATAGGTGATTTCGCCGCGGTCGTCTCGTACGGCGGGCGCGTCGGGCGTACGCGCGGCCGTTTCGAGGATGCGCCGGTGCAGGGTCGCCCCGGGGCCGGCGGGGGCCGCGATCGTGGGGGCGGCCGCGATCGCTTCCGGTTCGGGCGGACCGACCCAGGCGAACTCGGTATCCGCCAGGTCGGCGACGATGCGCGCGTAGCTGTCGACGAAATCGTCCATGAATCCCGCGTCGAACGCCGCCGAGCGCCAGTCGAATCCCAATCGAATACTGCCGTCCGAATCCATGACGACCTGGTGATCGATCAGCACCTGCGGCACCCGCAGCTGCACGGTGTCCCAATCCCGCCGCAGCCCGGCCGCGACTTCCCGAACGCTGTCGGTCTCCACCGCGGTGAACGCGAAAGGATGGGCCAGGCGCTGGAAGCTGGTGGCCGAATCCCCCAAACGGGCGATCTCGGCGCCGCTGAGCGAGGTGTGGAACGACTGTTCCAGGAAGCGGCTCTGCACTTCCCGCGCGAGCGTGACGAAATCCTGTCCGCACAGCTCGGGTATCGCCAAGGGCGCGGTGCCACCGTAGTTCCCGATCGCACCTTCCGCACCGGAACGGTCTCGTTGTGAACGCAGCACCGTGATCGTGTGCGCCACCCCGCCACCGACCGCACCCAGGAGGGTGCCGTAGACGGTCAGATAGATCATAGGAACCGTCAGGCCGTGCGCGCGGCCGCGCGCCGCGATTCGCGTGGCGACCGCCGCGTCGAAGCACAGCATGCGATGGGTGATGGCGCGATGCGATTGCCGCCAGCCCGGCCGTAGCGGCACCTCGGCCGCGTCGGGCAGGGTCGGTGCGACCGCCCGCCAATAGTTTTCGTCGCGTTCGCGCCGCCGCCGGTCCACGGCCCGCCAGCCCGGATCGACGGCGGTCACCGGCTTTTCCGAGATCAGACCCCGCAGAAACTGGCTCAGCGACGCCGCGTCCATCAGCCACATCGCGTAGACCAGATGGATGCGTGCCCGCCGCGGCGACGCCACAACCGCCACCCGCAACTGCGGCCAGGTGGCGAATTCGAGGTCATCCGAACGGAATTCGTCACTGACGCGGGCATCTGTGGAATCGAGGGCCGACTCCGTTACGATCCACTGCTCGACGACCAGGCCCGAGCCATCGCCGATGGGGGTCGGCGTCAGGTCCGCGCCCACGGCCATGCGAAGGATGGGATGCTCGCGAACCAGTCGGTCCAGCCGCTCCTGAATGCCCGCGACGAGCGCGATATCGATATCGCAGGCAAGGTAGTAGCGCGCGGGGCCGCGCAGTTCCAGACCGTCCTGATCGCCGACCAGATAGGCCCGCTGGATCGGTCCGAGCACGAAGTCGGTGGTGAAGGTCGAAGTCACGAGATCAGCTCCTCGGCGCGGTTGTCAGCTGCGGCGGCCGCGTCTGCCGCGGCCCGCCCGGTCCGGATCGTCCGCAGGAAGGTGCGGTGGAAGTGGTCGATGACCTCGGCACCGGGGCCGGCGATGCCGCGCCGGTAGTAGTAGGTCATGACCAGCTCGGGGCCGGAGAGCTGCAATTCGCCCTGTAGTTGGTAGCGCAGTGCGCGCCCCAGCGACCGGGGCGTCCACACCCCGAGCGCACGCGGACGCTGCCCGCGCGCGGTCAGGCGTTGATTGAACAGGACCGTGGACAGCGGATAGCGGCCGTCATCGTCCAGTTCGAGTTCGGTGATCCGCTGGTCGAACTCCCATTCGCTGTGGACCATGCCGTCCGCGAGCTGCCCGGCCAGCGCCGAACTGTTCGGCAGCAGTGCGGGCGAGCCCGTCCCGCGCACGATCAGCTGGGTCATGAACAGCCCGACGGCCGCCGCGTCGACATCTCGGCGCACCTGCCCGGGCACCACGACGGCGACCCGATCGATCCCGAACACCTCGGCGGTGGTCATCTCGAACGCGGCCAGCGCCACGGCGAACGAGGAGACCCCGAGTTGCCGGGCCATCTGATGCACGGCCCGGGTGCACAGCACACCCAGTGGCAGGGAGGTCAATTCCCCGGTGGCCGAGGCACTGTCGGTCGATTCCGGGAGCCGGACCGGGCTGATGTCCCGCAGCAGTGTGCGCCAGTAGTCCGCCGCCGCACCGGGCCGGTCCGGGCGCGGTGTCGCGAGGCAATAGTCGACATAGCTGCCGGGATTCGCGGACAGTTCCCGTTCGCGGCCCGTCAGCAGTGCGGTCAGCTCGTCGGACAGCACGTCCATGCCGAGTCCGTCCACGAACAGGTGGTGCGCGACCAGCACGATCGAACACCCGTCCACCCCGAGCAGGAGCAGTACCCGCAACGGCGGCGGGGAGGTCGGATCGATCAGTTCCGCCGCCAGCTCGGCCCGCGAGTCCCGGACGCGGGCGTCATAGCCCGGTTCCATGACGCTGAATCCGGTTTCCTGCAACGCAATTCGAGCATTCAGTGCCGCCGCAGCGGTGTGGGTCTGGGCTTTCCAGTCCGCCGACAGCGCCAAGCCGAGCACATCGTGCCGGGCGAACAGCCCGCCGATCGCGCCGGACAACTCGGTCGCGGACACGCGGCGGTCGAGCCGGATCTCGCGGGAGATATTGCACCAGTTGGCATTACCGTTCGCCATGCACACCCAGATGTAGGCGAGCTGCCGCGTGGACAGCGGGTAGGTCTCTGCCGGCCAGGTCCGCGATGCGCCGGTCGGAGTGACGGCGGTGGAGCCGGATGCAGCGGCGTTGCGCCTGCTGCGTTCGATCTCGCGCCCCAGCCCGGCCAGGTCCCGAGCCGCGAAGCAGTCGTGCACCGAAAGGCGAGTCTCGAAGCGACGGTTGATCTTCGCGACGAGATCGAGCATTTCCAGCGAGGAGATCCCCGCGTCGGCGAATCCGATCGTCTCGGTGTCGAGCCCGAACAGCGAACGCAGGCTCGAACCCGGGTCCTGCTGCGATGATCCCGGATCGACCTCGACCGCGGCGGACGGAACCGGCGCGCTCAGCGATTCGAGCAATGCCCGGCGATCGACCTTGCCATTGCGCAGCATCGGTAGCTCCGAGCGCAGGTGCAGATCGTAGCGCGGCAACCGTAAATCCGAGGCTATGCGCCCAATCTCGGTGCGCAATGCCGCGTACGCGCGATCGGAGTCGCCCACCGAGACGAAGACCTGTGGGCCGTCGTGGTCGACCACCACGCACTGCCGCACCTCGGGCTCGGCCTCGACCGCTTCGGTGAAGTCATGGAACGAGACGCGCTTGCCGCCGAACTTGATGTCGTTGCGGCACCGTCCGATGACCACCAATTCCCCTTGTGCACTGAGGTATCCGAGGTCGCCGGTGGCCAGTGGGGAATCGAAGGCGACTATCGTGTGCGCGGCGTCGGCGGCGGGGGCGTCGCCGAGCGCGCCCAGGGCGGGCGCGACCGAGGAGATCAGCACCTCGCCGACGCCTTCGTCATCGGGATCGGCGAGACCGACCACGACACCCGGGCGCGGAATCCCGACCGGAATCGACGTGCTCCCCGACTCGACCGGGCGCTCGGCATGGCGTCGAAAGAACTGTGCGAGGGTCGCTTCCGTCTGACCGTAGAGATTCACGATCTCGGCGTGGGGCGCGATCGTGAGCCACTGCTCGGCCACCCGGCGGCCCAGGACCTCGCCCGCGAAGAAGATCAGGCGCAGGTCGGTGAGCCGCGCGGTGTCGAAACGGGGTTCGGCCGCGAGCCGAGTCGCGATCGAGGGCACCAGGAACAGCAGGGTGGGTCTCGACTCGAGCAGGTGGTCGGCCATCCTCGGCAGATCCCATTGCACATCGATGGGCGGCAGGCACAGGGTGCCGCCCGCGCCGAGCACGCCGAGTATTTCGCGCAGGGACGGATCGAAGTTCACCCGCGTGACCGCGGCGCACCGGTCATTCGCGGTCAATTCGAATTCCGTGCGGAACCATTGGAGGAACTCGTGCAGTCCGCGTCGGCTGCCGACAATGGCTTTCGGTTCGCCGGTCGAGCCGGAGGTGGGAATCACGTACCCCGAGTCGGGGTCGTCGAAGGACCGCAGCGGGCCTCGGACAGCGGCCTCGGACTCGGCCAGGACGCGCCCACCGACCGATTCCAGCACCAGCTCCACGGTGCCGGAATCCACTGTGTGGCAGTGGTCCACGGGCGTCACGTCGGTGCTGATCACCACCGCGGGCCGGGTGCGCCGCATCAGCCACAGGTATTGCTCCGCGCTCAGGCCCGCGTCGACCGGTATCGGAACTCCGCCCGCCCGCCAGGTCGCGAGGAGCCCGACGACATATGCGGGACACAGCGGACCCATCACCATGACGCCGGCACCGGCACAGCCCGCCGAGAGCAGCCGCTCAGCCAGCTCGGCGACCGCGTCCTCGAGGTGCGATTGGGTGAGGCTCGCACCGCACCATTCGAGGGCGACCCCTGCGTCCCGTGGGACCGCTGCGGTTCCACCCCGCTGGGGTATCCCGTCCACGCCGGTCATAGCGCCAGTTCCTCGGTCTGAAAGGCCCGCCGCACCGCGTCGTAGTCGATCTTGCCGATCGGGGTTCGAGGCACGGCGGCCGTCACCCGATACAGCTGCGGCAGCTGGTACGGCAGCAGTCGCGAACTCGCCTGTCTGCGCACGTGATCCAGCTCGACGGCCGAGTCGACCACGATCAGTGCCGCGATCTGCTCACCGTTCGCGCCGTCGGAAACCCCGACGACCGCGCAATCGAGCACACCGTCGCACTCGCGCACCGCGGCTTCGACCTCCAGCGGCGCGACCTTGCTGCCCGCGACATTGATGAAGGTGGACATGCGCCCGCGCACATACCAGCCCTCGGGCCGCACCTCGATCAGATCGTGGGTGCGCAGCCAGCCATCCACGAACATCTCCGACTCTGCGGCGGCGTCCCGGTAGT
Organism: Nocardia sp. NPDC059764; assembly: GCF_042732555.1. Taxonomy (NCBI): domain Bacteria; kingdom Bacillati; phylum Actinomycetota; class Actinomycetes; order Mycobacteriales; family Nocardiaceae; genus Nocardia; species Nocardia sp. NPDC059764. The sequence continues at coordinate 19,727 of NZ_JBHWHH010000081.1, read as the reverse complement.
ACCCCCGGGCCAGCGAGGGACCACGGACGTAGAGCTCGGACAGTTGCTCGCCGTCCGCGAACACTTCGACCGGCGCCAGCCGAAACTCCGTGTCCAGTAGCGGCTTTCCAATGGTTCCCGCACCCATGCAGGCGGCGTCGTGGGTCAGCGCCCCGATCTCGGACAGCCCGTAGACCTGGCGCAGCGGCAGCCCGAACCGCTCGCGGAACACCGCCTGGGTGTCCGCGGCGATCGGGGCGCTGCCGGTGATCGCCACCCGGAGCGAGGCGAGCGCGGCGGGCTCGACACCCGAGGTCGCGGCGAGCATCTGGTACATCACCGGAAGTCCGCTGACCACGCTGACCTCGTGAGCCTTGATCATGCGGGCCAGACCACGTCCGGTGAGGCGCGCGGCCCGCGCATACACGATCGTCGAACCACTCAGCAGCGCGGGCAGCGTCAGGATGTCGATGCCGTGGCAGTGCCACAGCGGCAGCGCACAGAGCACGACATCGTCAGGGCCCAAAGCTATTTCGCGCGACCACGAACGAACCCGCGCCATGATCGCCGACTGGCTCAGCACGATGCCCTTGGGTTCACCGGTCGATCCGGAGGTGCAGTGGATCACGAAATCGTCGGGCTGGTACCCGTTCCGGGCCGAGTCCTGACCGTCACGCGGCGGAATCGGTTCGATCTCGAAAGCGCCACCCCCGGCGGGCGCCTCGACCACCAGCGCGTCGAGATCGAACTTAGCTGCCCGCCTGACCTTTTCATCGGGTGTGAACCGGCTGTCCAACAGGACCGCCACCAGGTCAAGCTTCGCGGCCGCGAAGTACACGGCGAGAAATGTGAAGGGATCGTCCACTGCCACACCGAGAATGCGACAACCCGGGGCAGCGGGGCCGGTGAGATGCGCCGCTGCGGCATCGGTGGCCTCGAGCAATCGGCCGTAGGTCGAGGCCGCACCGTCGTATCCGATCACCGCCGGTGCGTCGGGTGACCCCAGCGCCACGGCTCGCAGCGCCGAATACAGCGCGGTACCGACCGTGTCCCCGGCTGTGGCAGTGTGACGATCGTTCATTACGACACCGCGCCAACCGCTTCGGTGTTGCCCAGGCCGAGCACATTGTTGAAGTGCTTGTGCATCGCCCTGGCGCGGAAGGCCTCCCGGTGCACCGCTTTCGACTGTTCTCGAGTGTTCTCGAGAGCATTGCGCAGCCGGTCGGTGAGCACCTTCTTGGTCGCAGAGAACCCCGCACGCGGGTACTTGCCCATGCGGACCGCCCGCTGTACGGCACGCTCGACGAGGAACTCCGGCTCGCACACCTCGTCGGCCATGCGCAGGCTCAGCGCGTGTTCGGCACTGATCGGCCGGCACGACATGACGATATGGCGCGAGACGTCGTAGCCCGAGGTGGTGGCGAAGATGGTCGCACCGACCGAGGCGCCGATACCGTGCTCGAGCTCGGGCATGAACATATCCGCCCGGGTCGACATGATTCGCCAGTCGAACATCATGGCGAGCTGGAATCCGAGCCCGACGGCGTGGTGGTCTATGGCCGCCACCAGGGGTTTGCGCACATCCAGGACCGAGAGGTACAGATCGGTGCACCAATCGATCAGATCGTTCACAGCCTCGTCGCCCTCGACCTCGCGCACCTCGTTGAAGTCGCCGCCCGCGCTGAAACAACGATCCTTACCGCCGGTCATGACAATGGCGGAGACGCTGTCGTCGGCGTCCGCTTCGCGCAGTGCGTTGCTGATGGTCGCCGCGAAGCTCTTTCCCACCGGATTCGTGGGCTTTTCATGCGCCAGCGTGAGAATGCGAATGCCTTGGACGTCTTCGACCTTGATATTGGTCATGACAGTTACCGATCCTTTCAAAATCGACCGCAGAACGAACGAGTAGGAAGATTTGCGCAGCTCGAATACACCGAAGAATGGCGAATAGATAACTCCCGCAGACGGATAGAGTTGAAGACTTCCGAAGGGGGTGCCTGGCAATTGTTACAGGCGGAGAGGGTATGCCCCTCCTTCTTGGGGCGTTGTCGGCTATATTCGTGGCAGTATCTTCAATTGTCAACCCGCACAAAGCGTTCGACACAGTCTCGTCTAGCGGTGCCGGCGATACGCGGCGATCGCAGCCTCGAGGCACTTCTCCGAATCGATCCGCTCGTGTGGCGAGTCGACCAGCGTGGCCACCAGTTGGACGTCGATGAAGCGGTAAAACCGCTCCACATCAAAGGAATCCACGCCGACCCGGCGCGCGATGGCCGCGTCCAGGTTGCGTTCCACCCCGCTGCCGTGATGCAGCGCTTGCTTACGCCGCCAAGCGATTCCGTCGGGCAGCAGTTCGGCTGCCGCGGCCCGCATGTGACCCTTCTCGCGATCACGGAACCGCATGAGCTCCGGCGCGGTATCGATCGCCGCTTGGATCACCCCGGTGCGCCAGTACATGTGATGCTGGGTGTAGCCGTGGGCGGCCGCGACCACCCCGGAGAACTCCTCGGACCCTGCCGCGTCGGCGAGCCGCTGGGCGACCGCCGCCGAAATATTTTCCACTGCATGCGATTCCACGCGGTGCCCCGAGTTGATCAGATCCGCACCGAAGCCGGTCAGCACCGCGCCCCGCGGGAGTTGCCCCTGCTGAAAGACGGCCGCGAGATTGACCGCGCCAGAGACCGGTTCCCGGTCCGGCTGCCCCAGCATTCGAATCGCCGCGGGAAGCGCGCGCAGAATGTCCTCCTCCGACAACACCAGATGCTGCACCGGCAGCCCCAGACAGGCACCGAGCTCCTCGGTTTCGGCGTACTCGTCACCCCACGGGGTGCCCAGGGTGGCGAGGTGGTCCAGGATCCCGGCCTGCTGCGCGAGCACCGCGACGAGCCCGGAGTCCACCCCGCCGGAGACCACGGCGGTCACCGGGCGTACGTCCCCCAACGCGAGGACCTCCCGCCGCAGCGCCTCGAGCTGCCGTCTCCCGGCGGCGATCGCGGTCTCCCCCGACACCCGCTCGGGACGCCAGGTCGCGGTTTCGGTATCGTCGACCCTGAGTCCGTCCCTGCCGCGGGTGAAGACCACCGTGCGGCCCCCGCCGATCTTGCTTATCGACCGCCGCACTGTCCGCACCTGCGCGAACAGATCCGAACCCACTCCTTCCGACGCGATGACGCGGGCGGTGAGTTCCGCGAGATCGCTGCCGATCAGGACCCGATCGCCCCCGGGTGTCCCCCAGCGATACAGCGATGTCGAGTTCTGCCTGCTGGTGCGGACGACGACCTCGGACTCGGTCCATTCGATCGTGTTGCAGCCGCGGCTGTCTCCGGTCGAATGCGAGGGCCCGCCACCGAACTGCTCGACGACCATCCGGCCGGTGTCACCCGCTTCGGACGCGGTATCGACCAGGGTCGTCATACCGCCGACCCCGCAACGCACGTCGAGCAGAACTGACGGATACCGGTCCACCGCGTCAGCGTGTGACGTCATCGCGCCGCTCACGCGACCGAGAGCCGGATGAGCTTCCGCGGTTGATCCGGGAAGGCCGCCCGGCCGTGCACCACCCGCCGATTGTCCAGCACCATCACCTCCCCGACCCGCCAGGGATGCGCGTAGAGCACACCCGGAAGTCGTAGTGCGGCATCAATTCTGCGCAGCAGCTCGGCGTTCTCCTCCGGTTCGAAGCCCAGCACGAGCGCATCGTGGGTACGCATCGGGTCGTCGGGGTCGGAGAGGCCGATGACGAGCCGCTCTTCCCCCGTCTCGGGATCGATCCGGATCGGCGCTTCACGCGGGTGATCGCCCTCGGCCCGATCCTTGTAGTAGCCGCCGACGCGATTGCGATACTCGAAGACGATGCCGCGCATCGTCTCGATCAGATCCGCGGGCGCCTGCTCGAAAAAGGCGGCGGCACTGGCGATCAGAGTTTCGCCGCCGATCGTCGGCGCGGTCACACATTTCATGCCGATGTAGTTCACCGGCGGTCCCGCATTCAGCAGCGCGTCGGTGTGCAAAGGCATTGCGCGAGTACTGAATTGCAGGTTGCTCGTACCATCTTGGGGCTCAATGGCGAGTTTGGTTCCGTAGTGATATTCGACCGGTTCGCCGAGCTCGGCCATGATCTCGTCGAGATTCAAGTCTTGGTCGCCAGGTTCGAGGATGGCGAATCCGCAGTCGTCGAGTTTGTTCAGAAACTGATCATGTTCTGCCGGTGCACATTTCGCGCGGCGTGCGATTTCTTCGATCCCGTGTGAAAACATGCCGCGATGCTAGAGCGCCGTTCGCCTGTTCGCCAGCAAGGCGTTCGGCCCCGTATTCACCCAAAATGGTTGGGGCGGTGTGCAACTGCGAACCGTGCGCAGTTGCACACCGCACGCCGGGCGCACGACCGTGGCTGGCGGCTAGCCGGCGGTGCGCTGCAGGAAGTCCAACGTAACACCTTCGAAGGCTTCCTTGGCTTCGATCATCACCCAGTGCCCGCACTTCGGGAACACGTGGACCTCGGCGTTCGGAATGAGGCGCATGGGCACGAGCATCATGTCCGGCGGGCTCTGCCGATCATCGATACCCCAGGTCAGCAGGGTCGGGCACTTGACCTTGTGCATGTTCGACCAGTACGGTGCCATGCTGGCCATCATCTTCTGCTGCGCCTCGAACGCCTTCGACCCGTACATGGCCGCGAGCGAGGCGTGCGAGGCCGGATCGATCGCGGACTGCCAGCGGTCCTCGATCAATTCCTCGGTGACCAGCGACTGGTCGAAGGCCATGCACTCGAGCCAGCGCACGAGTTTGTCCCGGCTGGGCTCGTCCGCGAACTCCTGCAGCAGCCGGGTGCCCTCGCTCGGGCTGGTGCTGAAGATGTTCGGGCCGACCCCGCCGATGGCGACCAGCTTGGAGACCCGCTCGGGAGCGTTGATGGCGAGATTGATACCGACCACGCCGCCCATCGAATTACCCACCATGGCGGCGGATTCGATGCCGAGCGCGTCCATGAACCGCAGGACCGAGGCGCCGGCCGCGAAGACTGGATGCATGCCCTCCACGGGATCGCTGATGCCGAAGCCCGGGAACTCCAGGATGTAGCAGTGGTAGTACTTGGCGAAGAACGCGAGGTTGCCGCGGAAGTTCTTCCAACCGCTCACGCCGATACCGGATCCGTGCAGCAGGATCAGCGGCTCACCCTCGCCCGCCTCGTGATAGCGCAACGTCCCCGCCTGGGTTTCGAGCTCCCGCGCCGTGCCTTCGTATGTGACGTCCATGCGGAGAGATTAGAACACGTTTCAATTCTATGCGAGTGATCCGCAGGGTCTGCGCGCGTGCTGCGCCGGTACCCGCCTCACTCGGTTCGCTCACGCGAAAGCGTTGCGTAACAACGCAGTCGGTCGGGTTGCCGCCGGTCGGCCGCCACCCGTACGTAGACGGCGTCAGGGAATCGCAGCCGGTGAGCGGGCGCAGGGTCAGTACCCCGACCCGGTACGAAATTCGTGGGACTGCAACCACTTTCGGTGTCCTACGCGATATCGGACGGTGACACCAAGACCCCAGGTTGCTGGTCGCAGGTTCGTTAGGGCTTGACCTTGGCGATGAGTTCGATTTCCATGATGGTGGTTGGGTACTTGATGTGGGTACCCCGCCTGACCTGGCGAAATGGTCAAGGTAGGTGGTGCCCTCGGCGGGGCACGACATGAATGGGAACAGGACCGACCAGCATCTTCTTGCTGGTCGGCTGGTCATCGAAGCCGATTTCGCCCTGAGCAGCAGCAAACACGCACCTGTGCGGTGATGCTAAATGTGTTGAGCGAGTTGGTGCGTCGTGATCTGAGCCCGGCCGACATTGGCTATCCGGGCATTGGGCTGGACCGAAAACTCTTTGCGTGGCCCCTGGGCTTCACCTACGCGCATGCCGGTGCCGAGAAGGATATCGACTATCAGAGCGTCGAGAGTATCGAGAGGTACTCGGAGTGCAGCGATTTCATCTTCTTCGAGGTGGCGTTCAGGAGAGGGTCCAGGTTTCGGCAGCACGATGTCCACGCACGGGTTCTCCTGGATCAGGCCCGCCTTTTGCGCAAGCCTCATCGAGTTGCTGAGGAGGGGGTAGTACTTCTGTACTGTTGTCGCTGCACGGGTCGTCTGAAGCTCGACGATCCACTCTTGGATTTCGGCCTGCGAGATCTCGTCCAGTAGGTACGTCCCCCACTTGGGCTTCAGGCGGCAGATCACGCGGTGGTGATCGGCTTTGCGCGTGCTGTCCTCGATCACCCGCCGCATCTCCCACCGCGGTTGCCACTCACCCCATGTCATCATCGGTGCTGGTTTCGACGGGTTGTCTCGTATCGCATCCTCTTTGGCCGTCGCCTTGCGCTTGGCCAGGAACCTTCGACGTGTAGGCGCCGGCACTTCGCTTGTGCCCCAGTTCGTCGCGGTAGAGACCGCGGTAGTTGCCGACTGGTTCGTGCGGGAATCCCGCGTCAGCAGGTCCAGAAACTACTGGGGCATGCCTCGATCCGGACCACGCAGCGGTACGCGAGTTTGGGAGACAGCCAATGGGCACTTGTCCGGCTAGTACTCCGCTAACACCTTCTGCCCACGTTTGCCCCATGACGTGGGGCAAGCTTGAGCTTGCCCCACGAAGAACGGGCCGTGACCTGTTCGTTCAGACATGGGGTGCAGAGGGTTTCGAACCCCCGACCGCTGGTGTGTAAAACCTATTCCAGTCAGCCGGACCGGTCCGCTCATCTGAATCCAGTGTTCAGCCGCCGTCGTATGGCGCAAGAACTGCGACCGCAGCGTCGATATCGGCAATTAGCTGCCGCCAGCTCGGAAGGTCTTTTATGGACCCTGAATAGTCAATTTGTCGAAGCAACTGACGACGTTGCTCGTTGAAACGTTTCGCGACCTGATCGCGACGTCGCCCTGTGCAGTCAGCGGCTTGGATAAGGCACCGTTGAAGCAACTGCTTCGGGTCGGCCACGGATTCCACCTGTCCCCGACTGGGTAGCTGGATTTCGCTGCGCCCTCGAGGGTTACCGGCGACTCTCCGAATAGCCTGTTCATCCAGTAGGAGCCATGCCTCAGTCATCCGAACCGGAATGACTGGAACGGTGGTAGCCGCGCCATAGACCGATTCGACGGCTCGGTTGATTTCCAGGCGGCGGGTGTCCGGGCCTGCACCGTCAGCATCCCGGTGAACGATAATCACTTCGACTGAGCCGCCGAGAAGCTCAATACCGGCCCGCACCCTAGACTTGACGTCTTTAGCAACTTTGGGCAATAGCGAGAAATCAGGATGGGACAACCGAATATCGACCCCTCGCTCAACAAAGAGCGCTTCGATAATCTCAGCCAAAGGCTGGTCGGAGGTTCCCTCACAAATGAATAGGCCGGAGTAGATCGTGCGGCTCATCCCACCATCCCCAGCGGCAGAGCTATCTGAGCTCCAACCGGCGCCGCAAGGTACGGGAGTACATCGGCCTTCGAGAATGTCGGTCCGTTCTGGGTCGTTCGCCATGATTCCTGGTACGGAAGCAGCGATAGCGCAGCGGTAACAATTCCGCCCGCAGTCCGGTAGGGCCTAGTCTCCGCGAGGAGTACCTCCGCCGGATCGCAGAGTTGAAAAACTCCCGGCGAGTGAGTATTGATGATGACCTGCCGGAACGGATTACCTTGTCCAGGAGCAAATTTGGGATCAACCGCGAGGTCCCTAACCAGTTGAACCATCGCGGGCAGATTCCCCGGGTGAATACCGTTCTCAGGTTCCTCCATACAGACCAGTCCAGTAAAAGCTGGATCCTCCAGCAATACACAGAGCGCCAGGAATCGCAGCGTGCCCTCAGACAACGCCCGCGCGGGCAACTGGAGCCCTCCGCGCTCTCGAAGGAACAAAGTAAAGACCTCACGAACCTGATCGGGTTCGACAGTCAGACTTTCAACACTGACGCCCGAGAGGTCAGACAGTCGGTCAGCCACCTGTGCGTAGACGGAGTCAGGATCCGAGCTCACCTCGCCTGGAGCCTTCTCGTTGGCGATTCGGAACAAAGTCGACGCAAGGTGACGTCCGTCAGTCTCCATCGAGCGGGGATCAGCGAATCCGTCCGGCGCACGCAGCGCCGAAGGCTCCAATGCAAGCCGGTACCAACTTTGCATCTCACGACGGGCAGCAAGGATCGTTGGATAGTCATTGGTTGTGACTGTGCTCAGTACCGTCCTACCGGCCCTGGCCGCCGGGCGCGGCTGCGGCTTCCCGAAACTTCCCCCGTCGCCATGAACGTTGATGACGGTCGCCCCGTCCCGCTCCCCGGTCGACAGGAAGGCTCCCCCTCGACGCTGTCCTAGGACGACGGCACTGCGAAAGTTCTTTGCGTTGTGGGGAAATCGCAGGTGTTTGGGCGCGTCTCCTCGGTTGATATGACGAAGCTCTTCGCGACACAACGTCAATCTGCCAACGCTGCTTTCACCCTCTGGCGCTGTATAACCAAGCTCCAACTCATAGCGGAGAAAGGTAGCGGTCGCACGTGCGGGTGCCCCCAGATCGTCTTCGACCTCCGCCGGCACGATCATCTCCGCAGCAAACGAGATTCGACGCTCATGATCTCGATACCCGTCCCAGAACAAGTCGCGGGGATCGGCACCTCGCATACCCGTAGCACCGCGCACACGCTGCGACGCCTCCATCAGTGGTTCGGACGCCAAGTGCGAAAGGAACTCGATGGCGTCGAACACGTTCGACTTTCCCATGCCGTTCGCGCCCGCGATACAGGTAAAGGGGCCAAGGTCAACTTGGACGTCAAGGAGGTTCTTGAAGCCTCGAATCTCCAGCCTGGTGAGCATGCACGCAAGGCTACCGGCTCATTGTCGATGACTCACCACACCTAGACCCAAGATCCATCAACGTCGAGTCGAATTGCCCGACAAGGCCCACGAGGATGAGCGCGGTGTCGCTCTCCCATCAACCCTAGGCGCCACCAACGCATCGGCCAGCGAGCATCGGGTTAACCTGCTGTGCTATATGGATGCCATCACGAACCATTTCCATGATCTGACCTGATACACGAAAACCCAGGCATGGCCTGGGCTTTCGAAGGTGGGCGCAGAGGGTTTCGAACCCCCGACCGCTGGTGTGTAAAACCAGAGCTCTACCACTGAGCTATACGCCCTGACCGCCCGGAAACCCGGGCGACGGGTTATGAATCTAGTGTGGCGAGGGCTTTTTCCCAAGCTGCCTGGTCACGGGGCTCGCCGGGGCCGTTCATTTCGGCGAAGCGGACGATGCCGTCCTTGTCGACGACGAAGGTGCCGCGGTTGGGGTAGCCGGATTTGGCGTTGAAGACGCCGTAGGCCTGGGCTACCTCGCCGTGGGGCCAGAAGTCGGAGAGCAGGGGGAAGGTGTAGCCCTGTTCGGCGGCCCAGATCTTGTGGGTGGGCGGGGCGCCTACGGAGATGGCGAGGATTTCCGCGTTGTCGTTCTGGAACTTGGGGAGTTCGTCGCGGACCTTGCAGAGTTCGCCCTGGCAGATGCCGGTGAAGGCGAGGGGGTAGAAGACGATGAGGACGTTCTTCTCACCGCGGAAGCTCGACAGGGTGACTTCCTGGTTGTTCTGGTCCTTCAACGTGAAGTCCGGTGCGGGCGTACCGATCTCGAGCGGCATGCGTTCCCCTCCATCCTGATGTGGCGGCGCGGCGTACGGCGCGGCGCCGCGTGCGACCCGGTGGATCGGACGAGCCGATCCACCGGGTGCACCCGGTTCACCGAAAACCTTAGTGGAAGGCCTCAGCGCTGCTTGGAGGGTGTCTTGGGCTGGGTGAGCTTGGTGCCCGTCCAGGTGCCCAGGGAGACCGGAGTGGTCGAGGTGAGGCCGGCGGGGGTGGCCGACTCGGCGATCTCACTCGGATCGACATGGCCGGATTGACCGGTCTTGGGAGTGAGCACCCAGACGACGCCGTCATCGGCGAGCGGGGTGATCACATTGAGCAGTTCATCGACCAGGTCGCCGTCACCGTCCCGCCACCACAGCAGCACGACGTCGACCACCTCGTCGGTGTCCTCGTCGAGCAGCTCGGATCCGGTGGCCTCTTCGATGTCGGAGCGAAGCGCGTCGTCGGCGTCTTCGTCCCAGCCCAGTTCCTGAACCACCATGTCGTGTGAAATGCCAAGCTTCTGAGCGTAGTTCTGCGCGTCCGCCGCGGCGACCACGGTGGTGTCCTCCTCAATTCCCGACAATAGGTAGTTGCAAGCGAACATGGTAAAAGCCCCCAGCGCAAGCCGATCGGCCGAAATCGCACCCTAAATGTCGTATGTGAGACCGCCGGGGCTCAGCGGACAGCCCGCTCACACCCCCTCCGACCTGGTCGATCGATCGGGCTCGCGCGGCAGCGGCGTTCAGACCGGACAGGCGTTGCGAACCGCGGTCAACGTGTCGTTGACCTTCTTGCTCGCGTCGTTCAACGGCGCGACGGAGGAATTGGTGGTCAGCTTCCGCACCGACGCCGCCAGATCCCGGGCCGCGGACACGTAGTCGGTGAACTTCTGCGCCACCTCCGGCGCCAGGTCCGGACCCGACGCGGTCACCTGAGCCTCGACCGTCTTGGCCGCGTCCTCGAGCGCCTGGGCCGCGGTGTCGCGCTTGGCGTTCTTGTCGGCCGCGCTCACGTCGTTCGCGTCGTGGGCGTCCACGAACTCGTTGTAGCGGTCGACCTGGGTGCCGGTGGTCTTGCGGAACGGGCCGCAGTTGTCCGCGGTCGCCTTCGCCTTCGCCGCGGCCGCCTTCGAGGAGCTGGCCGCCGCCGCCGAGGTGGCCGCGTCGGCCTTGTACGACGACACCTGAACCTGATTCGCCGTCGGGGTACCCTCGACCGTGTTCGCGCACCCGGCCAGCACCAGTCCGGCCGCCACCGCCGCGGACGCGCACAGCAATCCGAACCCCCTCGGGTTCAGCAGCTTCACTCGGTTCCTCCCCGATCCAGCCCGGAAGTGATGGAACCCATCGCGAGGGGCGCGGTTCCCTGCGCCACGGTACTGGATTTCCGGCTGACATGATGACCTGGGCCGCATCATCGGCAAGGATGTGAGATGCGCCCCAACCAATCGTTAACGGGTACGCCGCGCACCAACGGCTACCCGGGGTATTGACGCCACACCAGATGTCCCACCCCATGTGTACGAGGAGCAATCGTCTTGACCGACTTGATGCACCCTACGTCGTCGAACTCCACCAACGGGTCACAGGAACCCCAGGGCGGATCGGCACGCAAAAGCCCGGCGGGGGGCCGGGTTCGAGTGATTCGCGAGGGGGTGGCGTCATACCTGCCGGACATCGATCCGGAGGAGACCAGCGAATGGCTCGACTCCTTCGACGAAATGCTGACCCGCGAGGGCCCCGGCCGCGCCCGCTACCTCATGTTGCGCCTGCTGGAGCGCGCCGGTGAACGCCACGTCGCGATCCCCGCGCTGACCTCCACCGACTACGTCAACACCATCCCCACCGAGAACGAGCCGTGGTTCCCCGGCGACGAAGAGGTCGAGCGCCGCTTCCGCGCCTACATCCGGTGGAACGCCGCCGTCATGGTGCACCGCGCCCAGCGCCCGGGAATCGGTGTGGGCGGCCACATTTCGACCTACGCGTCCTCGGCGGCGCTCTACGAGGTCGGTTTCAACCATTTCTTCCGCGGCAAGGACCACGCCGGCGGCGGCGACCAGGTGTTCATCCAGGGCCACGCCTCCCCCGGCATCTACGCCCGCGCGTTCCTCGAGGGCCGGTTGTCCGAGGATCAGATGGACGGCTTCCGCCAGGAGTACAGCCACGGCGGTCCCGGCGCGGGCCTCTCGTCGTACCCGCACCCGCGCCTGATGCCCGACTTCTGGGAATTCCCCACGGTCTCCATGGGTCTGGGCCCGATGAACGCCATCTATCAGGCCCGCTTCAACCACTACCTGCACGATCGCGGCCTCAAGGACACCTCCGATCAGCACGTGTGGGCGTTCCTCGGCGACGGCGAGATGGACGAGCCGGAGTCGCGCGGCCTGATCCAGGTGGCCGCCAACGAGGGCCTGGACAACCTGACCTTCGTCATCAACTGCAACCTGCAGCGCCTCGACGGCCCGGTCCGCGGTAACGGCAAGATCATTCAGGAGCTGGAGTCGTTCTTCCGCGGCGCCGGCTGGAACGTCATCAAGGTGGTGTGGGGCCGCGAGTGGGACTCGCTGCTGCAGGCCGACCGCGACGGCGCGCTGGTCAACCTGATGAACACCACCCCCGACGGCGACTACCAGACCTACAAGGCCAATGACGGCGCCTACGTGCGCGAGCACTTCTTCGGCCGCGACCCGCGCACCAAGGAACTGGTGAAGGGCCTGTCGGACTCCCAGGTCTGGAACCTCAAGCGCGGCGGCCACGACTATCGCAAGATCTACGCCGCCTACGCCGCGGCCATGGCGCACCAGGGCCAGCCGACGGTCATCCTCGCCAAGACCATCAAGGGCTACGGCCTGGGCAAGCACTTCGAGGCCCGCAACGCCACCCACCAGATGAAGAAGATGACCCTCGACGATCTGAAGGCGTTCCGCGACGTGCAGCGCATTCCGATCACCGACGCCGAGCTCGAGGCGAATCCGTACCTGCCGCCGTACTACCACCCCGGCATGGACGCCCCCGAGATCCAGTACATGATGGCCCGCCGCGGCCAGCTCGGCGGTTTCGTCCCCGAGCGCCGCACCATGTCCAAGCCCCTGCAACTTCCCGGCGACGAGGCCTACCGTTCGGTCCGCAAGGGTTCGGGCAAGCAGAGCGTGGCCACCACCATGGCCTTCGTGCGCCTGATGAAGGAACTGTTGCGCGACAAGGAGATCGGCAAGCGCATCGTCCCGATCATCCCCGACGAGGCCCGCACCTTCGGTATGGACTCGTGGTTCCCTTCGTTGAAGATCTACAACCGCAACGGCCAGTTGTACACATCGGTCGACGCGGAATTGATGCTTGCCTACAAAGAGTCGAGCGTCGGCCAGATCCTGCACGAGGGCATCAACGAGGCCGGTTCGACCGCCAGCTTCACCGCGGTCGGCACCTCGTACTCGACGCACGGCGAGCCGATGATCCCGCTCTACATCTTCTATTCGATGTTCGGCTTCCAGCGCACCGGCGACGGCCTGTGGGCGGCCGCGGATCAGATGGCGCGCGGGTTCGTGCTCGGGGCAACCGCCGGGCGAACCACGCTGACCGGTGAGGGCCTGCAGCACAACGACGGTCATTCCCTGCTGCTGGCGTCCACCAACCCCGCCTGCGTCGCCTACGACCCGGCCTTCTCCTTCGAGATCGCCCACATCGTGCGCGACGGCATGCGCCGCATGTACGGCGGCGGCGTGGCCACCGGGTATCAGGAGGCGCTGCCGGGCACCGATCCCGAATCGCACTCGGTGCATCACGAGTTCGGCGGCGAGGACGTCTTCTACTACATCACCCTCTACAACGAGCCGTATGTACAGCCGGCCGAGCCGGAGGGCCTCGACATCGAGGGCCTGCTGAAGGGCATCTACCTCTATCAGCCCGGTTCGGCGGGAATCCTGCGCGCGAACATCCTGGTCGCGGGCGTCACCATGCCGGACGGCCTGCGCGCCCAGGAGATGCTGGCCCAGGACTGGAACGTGCAGGCCGATGTCTACTCGGTGACGTCGTGGGGCGAGCTCCGCAAGGAGGCGCTGTCCAAGGAGATCGCGAAACTGCGCCACCCCGACCAGGATCAGGGTCTGCCGTACATCACCGAGGTGCTGTCCCAGGCGCAGGGCCCGTTCGTGGCGGCCTCGGACTGGATGCGCGCGGTGCCCGATCAGATCCGCCAGTGGGTGCCGGGCGAGTACATCACCCTGGGCACGGACGGTTTCGGCTTCTCCGACACCCGCCCGGCCGCGCGCCGCGTCTTCAATGTGGATGCCGCGTCCATCGTGGTGGCAGCCCTGCAGGGACTGGCCGATCAGGGCCGGATCGCGCAGGCGACGGTGGCCGAGGCGGCCCGCCGGTACGGCGTCGACGACGTGAACGCCGCGCCGAAGGCGGCACCCGGTACCGAAGGTGGCGACGCATAGCCGAACATAGGAACTGTGGAACGTAAACCGCCGAGGCCGCGCCGGATAAACGAAGAGGGCACCTCCTCCCATGAGGTCTATCTTCCGACCGGCGCGCTCTCCCCGAATCGGCAGACGCGCGACCCGCTTCCGGACACTCTCCTGAAACGGGTCAAGCAGTTCTCCGGTCGCCTGTCGACCGAGGCCGTGGCCTCGATGCAGGATCGGTTGCCGTTCTTCGCCAATCTGGACGCCGCCCAGCGGGCCGGGGTGCAGATGCTGGTGCAGACGGCGGTGGTGAACTTCCTGGAATGGCTGCAGGACCCGGAGTCCGACATCCGGTTCAGTCTCGATGCCTTCCAGGTGATTCCGGACGATCTGGCGCGGCGGCTGACGTTGCGCCAGACCGTCGACATGGTCCGGGTGGCCATGGAGTTCTTCGAACAGTGGCTGCCGGCGCTGGCCCGCAACGACCGGCAGCTGGTGGCGTTGACCGAGGCGGTGCTGCGGTACGGGCGGGAGCTCGGGTTCGCCGCCGCCTCGGTGTACGCCTCGGCCGCGGAATCGCGCGGCGCGTGGGACACCCGATTGGAGGCCTTGGTCGTCGACGCCGTGGTGCGTGGCGACAACGGCCCGGAGATGCTCTCCCGCGCATCCACCCTGAATTGGGATGCGACAGCACCGGCGACCGTTCTCGTTGGGACTCCTCCCAAAGATCAGGTGGCCGTTGTCAGTTCCGTACATGCGGTGGCCGCCCGGCACGGCCGCAACGCGCTCGCCGTGGTGCAGGGTTCGCGGCTGGTAATGGTAGTCAGCGGACATCTCGGGGATCCGATGTATCCGTCGCAGTTCCTCGCGGATCTGCTGGCGGATGCCTTCAGTGAGGGCCCGGTGGTGATCGGCCCGACGATGCGCGCGCTATCCGCGGCGCACGTGAGTTCGGTGGAGGCGATGGCGGGCATGGAGGCCGTGGTGGGCTGGCGGGGAGCCCCCCGACCAGTGCACGCGTCCGAATTGTTGCCGGAACGAGCCCTGCTCGGAGACCGCGCCGCCATCGACGCCCTGAACGAGCTTCTCGTGCTACCGTTGGCCGCCGCCAGCGCCGATTTGTCGGACACGCTGGACGCGTATCTGGATTGCGGTGGAGCCGTCGAAACCTGCGCCCGCCAGCTGTTCGTTCATCCAAATACGGTGCGCTATCGCCTCAAGCGGATCGGCGACATCACGGGTCGGGATCCGATGAATCCGCGCGATGCCTATGTGTTACGGATCGCGGCCACAGTAGGCCGCCTGACACGAACCCGTAACGAATCACCTACTCCTGCCACTGATATGACTCCCGTCACAGAGCCCAAGGATGGGGTGTAACGAGATTCGAGGATCGGGCGATCCGGACAACCCACGTGGCCTTTTGTGGACTCCTCACAAAACTGCCAACGAAGCTTCATTCGCGCCGACATCTCGTGAGAGCCGCCTCACAGTGTTTTCTTGAACCCGTGATCGCATTGCTCACGCCCGGACAGGGCTCACAGACACCCGGCATGCTCACCTCATGGCTGGAACTCCCCGGCGCCGCGGACCGCGTCGCGCTGTGGGGCAAGGCCGCGGGGCTGGACCTGCTGCGGTTGGGCACGACTGCGACCGCCGAGGAAATCGTCGACACGGCTGTCACCCAGCCGCTCGTCGTCGCGGCCGCCCTGCTGGCTTTCGCCGAAATCCCGCAGGATTCACTGCCCGCCGATACAGTCGTCGCCGGACACTCGGTCGGTGAGTTCGCCGCCGCCGCCGTCGCCGGAGTCATCTCCGCCGACGACGCGGTCACCTTGGCCGCCATCCGCGGTGCGGAGATGGCCAAGGCGTGCGCGCTCGAGCCGACCGGAATGTCCGCGGTGCTCGGCGGTGACGAAGCGGAGGTTCTCGCTCGTCTCGAGGAACTCGGCCTGGTCCCGGCCAACCGCAATGCGGTGGGTCAGATCGTGGCCGCGGGTAAGCTCGAGGCGCTCGAAGCCCTGGCCGCGAACCCGCCCGAAAAGGCCCGCGTCCGTGCTCTGCCGGTCGCCGGCGCCTTCCATACCGCGTTCATGGCACCCGCCCAGGACGCGGTGGCGGAGGCCATCGCCCAGATCGTCCCGAACGAGCCGGTCCGGACCCTGCTGTCGAACTTCGACGGGCAGCCGGTCAGCTCGGGCAAGGATGCGATCGACAAGCTCGCTGCTCAGGTCACGCGCCCCGTGCGCTGGGACCTGTGCACCGAAACGATCCGTGCGGCAGGGGTTTCCGCGGTGGCAGAGTTGCCGCCGGCGGGCACCCTGGTCGGCATCGCCAAGCGGGAGCTCAAGGGCACCCCGAATCTGGCGCTGAAGACCCCCGCGGATCTCCCCGCGCTCGCCGAGCTGACTTCAGCAAGCTAGCTTGGCTGGCGGCCCGCTCCCATCAACGGCGATGGAGCAACCGGGTCGCAAACAATGAATCCCCACCCCTCTACAGAAGATAAGGAGCCACCACAGTGGCCGCTCTGACCCAGGAACAGATCGTCGAAGAGCTCGGCAAGATCATCGAAGAGGTGACCGGTATCGAGCCCTCCGAGGTCACCATCGAGAAGTCCTTCGTCGACGACCTGGACATCGACTCGCTGTCGATGGTCGAGATCGCCGTCCAGACCGAGGACAAGTACGGCGTCAAGATCCCGGACGAGGACCTGGCGAGCCTGAAGACCGTCGGCGACGCGGTGGCGTACATCCAGAAGCTCGAGGCCGAGAACTCCGAGGCGGCCGAGGCCCTCAAGGCCAAGCACCAGGGCGAGTAGGACCGACACCGTGACCACTCCTTCCACCTTGAACGGGAACTTTCCCAACGTCGTCGTAACGAGCATGGCGGCGACCACGTCGATCGCCGGTGACGTCGATGCGACGTGGAAGGGCCTCCTCAATGGCGAGAGCGGCATCGACGTTCTCGAGGACGACTTCATTGCGGAGTACGACCTTCCGGTTCGTATCGGCGGCCACCTGAAGGTGTCGCCGGACACGCTGCTCGAGCGGGTCGAGATCCGCCGCATGGCGTATGTCGAGCGACTGGCCACCGTGCTCGGTCGCGAGGTCTGGAAGAACGCCGGCACCCCCGAGGTCGACCCGCTGCGGCTGGGTGTGGCCATCGGTACCGGTCTCGGCGGCGGCGACGCGCTGATCGATTCGGTCGACAAGCTGAAGAACGGTGGCTACCGCAAGGTTTCGCCGCTGGCCGTTCAGATGGTCATGCCGAACGGTCCGTCCGCCGTGGTCGGCCTCGAGCTCAAGGCCCGCGCAGGAGTGGTCACTCCGGTCTCGGCCTGCTCGTCGGGTTCGGAGGCCATTGCCAACGCCTGGCGGATGATCGTCATGGGTGACGCCGACATGGTCGTCACCGGCGGTGTCGAGGGCTTCATCGACTCGATTCCGATCGCCGCGTTCTCCATGATGCGGGCCATGTCGACTCGCAACGACGATCCGAGGGGCGCCTCGCGTCCCTTCGACAAGGATCGCGACGGCTTCGTCTTCGGCGAAGCGGGCGCGCTCATGGTCCTCGAGACCGAGGAGCACGCCAAGGCTCGTGGCGCCACCATCCACGCCCGCCTCATGGGCGCGGGTATCACCTCCGACGGGTTCCACCTCGTGGCTCCCGATCCGGAGGGCAGCGGTGCGGCTCGCGCCATGCAGCGCGCGATGCAGACCGCGGGTCTGTCCCCCACGGACATCACCCACGTGAACGCTCACGCGACCGCCACCCCCGTGGGTGACACCGCGGAGGCCAACGCGATTCACAAGGCCGGCGTCAAGCACGCCTCGGTCTACGCACCCAAGTCGGCCCTGGGCCACTCGATCGGCGCCGTCGGCGCACTCGAGTCGATTCTCACGGTGCTCAGCATCCGGGACGGTGTCGTCCCTCCGACGCTGAACCTCGAGAACCAGGATCCGGCGATCGATCTGGACGTCGTGCACGGCGCTGCGCGTCATCAGGACATCCAGTACGCGATCAACAACTCCTTCGGTTTCGGTGGGCACAATGTCGCGCTCGCCTTCGGCCGGTACTGACGCGCACTAGACGAACCGCGCACTTCTAGAACCGGTCAGTAAGACAGCGGTCCCGGCAGGGGATTTCGGATCGAGATCCCAGACCCTCAATCCCCTGCCGGGACTTCGACATTTCGCAGCCGCTCTCAGCGACCGCATTTTCCTCATGAGGAGAGTTTGCGATGACCATCATGGCCCCCGCACACGCGGACACCACGACCGATCCCCGTGACCCGCTGGGTCGGTTGCAGCGCTTCTTCGATCCCGGAACCGTTCTCCCGCTCCACCCCCGCGACAAGTCCGGCGTGCTCGCCGCCATCGGTGAGATCGACGGTGTCCGCACCGTCGCCTACTGCTCCGATGCGACCGTGATGGGCGGCGCCATGGGCGTCGAGGGATGCAAGCACATCGTCGATGCGATCGATACCGCCATCGACTCCAAGATTCCCGTTGTGGGCCTGTGGCATTCGGGCGGGGCGCGACTGGCGGAGGGCGTCGAGGCCCTGCACGCCGTCGGTCTGGTCTTCGAGGCCATGGTCCGCGCGTCCGGCCAGGTCCCGCAGATCTCCGTGGTGCTCGGCTTCGCCGCCGGTGGCGCCGCCTACGGCCCGGCGCTGACCGATATCGTCATCATGGCTCCGGAAGGCCGGGTCTTCGTGACCGGTCCGGACATTGTGAAGACGGTGACCGGTGAGAGCGTCGACATGGAGACCCTGGGCGGCCCGGTCACCCACGGCAAGAAGTCCGGCGTCTGCCACATCGTCGCCGATGACGAGCAGGACGCGATGCACCGTGCGCGCCGCCTGGTCTCGATGTTCGCCGAGCAGGGCGAATTCGACCTGGCCGCCGCCGCGCACGGCGATGTGGACCTCAAGGCCATGATGCCGGCGTCGGCCAAGCGCGCCTACGACGTCAAGCCGATCATCAACGAGCTGCTCGACAATGTCGACGGCGAAAGCACTTTCGAGGAACTGCAGGGCGGGTACGCCCGGTCCATGGTGGTCGGTCTGGGCCGCCTCGGTGGCCGTACCGTCGGCGTGCTGGCCAACAACCCGATCCGCCTGGGTGGCTGCCTCAACTCCGAAAGCGCCGAGAAGGCTTCGCGTTTCGTGCGCCTGTGCAACGCGTTCGGCATCCCGCTGATCGTCGTCACCGACGTGCCGGGCTACCTGCCCGGCGTCTCGCAGGAGTTCGAGGGCGTGGTGCGCCGCGGCGCGAAGCTGCTGCACGCGTTCGCCGAGGCCCGCGTCCCGCGCGTCACCCTGGTGACCCGCAAGATCTACGGTGGCGCCTACATCGCCATGAACGCCCGCTCGCTGGGCGCGACGGCCGTGTACGCGTGGCCGGGTTCCGAGGTCGCGGTCATGGGCGCCAAGGCCGCCGTCGGCATCCTGCACAAGAAGGCTCTCGCGGCCGCCCCGGAGGAGGAGCGCGAGGCCATGCTGGAGCGGCTCACCGAGGAGCACGAGCGGATCGCGGGCGGCGTCGAGCGCGCCATGGCGATCGGGGTCGTGGACGAGGTCGTCGACCCGGCCAAGACCCGCTCCACCATCGCCGCCGCGCTGGCCGCCGCGCCGTCGCGGCCGCAGCACAACAAGAACATTCCGCTGTAATTCGTTACGCGGCAACGCAAAGCGGGCGGTCTCCACGGAGAC